>JANPAK010000030.1:0-2374 GCA_031429925.1 Variovorax sp. | reverse complement strand
CACGGGTGTCAACCAACCTTGTCGCAAGCGCTGGACAGTCAAGATGCGTGAACTTCTCATGGGATACGAATGAAGCACGAATTGACTCAGGCCGGTTTGCACACGCTGTAAGGCTTGCAACTAGTGTTAACGCAAGCAGTTAGGTAGAGAAGTTCATTGTGGTCTTTTGAAAAAAGATTCTTAATTATCTCCACAAATAGTCGTTTGAGACATACGTTACAGAATTTAATTATGTAATGCAAAAGGATTCACCAAGTTCAATTCAATCAACACCTTGCCGTAGTCATATCCTCTGAGTAAAGCGGGCCGCAGATTGCAATGTGCGCACTGGTCAAAACCAGTACGTCGCAGAACGACACGGATCGCGTCGGGCACAAATCCACGGCGGCTCCGTCGATGTTGGGCGTTGCGGAGACCAGTACCCTGCAAACCGGCGAGTGCGCGGCGGCTTTCGATCGCGGATGCAATTCGCGGCAAGATGGCCAAGCATCGGCGTGATTGAGGCCGTTTTTTAAGCGAAATTGGCACTTAGCCGGCATAGATACTGCGCAAAGTGCTCTATATTTCATAGCGTTTGGCGCAATAGGTGTGATGCGCCGGATGAGCGTACAAGGCCCAAAGTCACTGCTGCTTGATATGCATCAGTGCTAGGCCTTGCGATATGTGCCACGCTCGGTGTATGAACACCCTACCGCTTCCCGGTTTCGCTAACGCGCCCACGCGCTTCCTCTTTTTCACTGGCAAGGGCGGTGTCGGCAAGACCTCACTTTCCGCCGCCACAGCGATCGCATTGGCAGACGCGGGGCGGCGGGTTTTGCTGGTCAGCACCGACGCAGCATCCAACTTGGACGAAATGCTCGGCGTGCAGCTGTCCAATCAGCCTGTTTCCGTGCCTGATGTGCCCGGACTGTCCATGCTTAACATCGACCCCGACACGGCTGCCGAGGCCTACCGCCAGCGCGTGTTGGCCCAGCTCGAAGCGGGCGCAAGCGATGAAGAGCGCAAAACGGTACGCGAACAGCTCTCTGGCGCCTGCACCACTGAGATTGCCGCTTTTGACGAATTCGCCGCATTGCTGGCAGGCGAAGGCACAGGAGGCGTTTATGACCACGTGGTCTTCGACACCGCGCCTACCGGACACACGCTGCGCCTTTTGAGCCTGCCCAAGGCGTGGACGGGCTTTCTCGCTGGCAACGATCGGGGTGCCTCTTGCCTCGGGCCGCATTCCGGCCTGAAAATGCAGGAAGCGCGCTTCAATTCCGCTCTGACGGCCCTGAGCGATCCGGCACTCACCACCGTGGTGCTCGTTGCCCGGCCAGACCCGCGCCCAATGCAGGAGGCCGCGCGCACCGCCCAAGAGCTGCGCCTGTTGGGACTGGCCAACCAGCGCTTAGCCATCAACGGCGTGTTTCACGCCAGCAGCAAGAGCGACCCGACAGCCAACGCCATCGAAGCCTTGGGTCGCCAAGCCATGGAAGAAATGCCTGATGCACTCGCGCGGCTGCCGCGCGATGAAGTGCCTCTGCGCTCTTTCGATACCGTGGGGCTTGCAGCCCTACGCGCCTTGCTGCGGGGCGGCGAGGTGAGCGCTGCGGCGCCCACACTGGCAACGGCTGATTTGCCTGCCGAGCATCTGTCTCGGATGGTCGATGAGCTCGCTGCTGTTGGCCACGGGCTCATCATGGTCATGGGCAAAGGCGGTGTGGGCAAAACGACGATTGCAGCGGCTCTCGCTGTCGGTTTGGTTCAACGCGGACACAGCGTACACCTGACCACCACCGACCCAGCCGCCCACGTGGCCGATGCGCTGAACGGGAGCTTGGCTGGCCTCAAAGTCGGCCGGATTGACCCCAAAGCAGAAACTGCGGCTTACATCGACAAAATGATGGCCACGCGTGGCAAGGCGCTCGATGCACAGGGCCGGGCTTTGCTGCTCGAAGACCTGCAATCGCCTTGCACCGAAGAGGTGGCTGTATTTCATGCCTTTAGCCGCGTGGTCAATGAAGCGCGCGCCTCTTTTGTGGTCCTCGACACCGCACCGACCGGCCACAGCCTGCTGCTGATGGATGCCACGGGCGCTTACCACCGGCAAATGATGCATCAGTACGAAGGCCAAAGCGCGAGCAAAGGCCTACACATCATTACACCGCTCATGCGCCTGCAAGACAGCAACATGACGCGCGTCATCTTGGTCACCCTACCCGAAGTCACTCCGGTCAGCCAAGCCGCCGCCTTACAAGAAGACTTGCGCCGAGCCAAGATTGAACCGTGGGCCTGGGTGATCAACAAAAGCATCGCAGCGACTGGCACCAGCGATCCGCTGCTGCAGGCCCGTCTGGCGGGGGAGATCCAGCAGGCGCATCGCATCGCCGGC
>JANPAK010000029.1:0-1975 GCA_031429925.1 Variovorax sp. | reverse complement strand
ATCACGCTCAGCGACCGTCATCCAAACGAAGCCGCGCAGCAGCGCGTGGCGGCGCTGGCGGATGCCACGGTGCGGTATCTGCCCGACCCCATCGACGCGCTCGACGTGCCGTCGCACGCTCCCGCCATTCGCACGATGTTCAGTGCACTGCACCATTTCCCCCCTGCAACCGTGCGCAGGATTCTGCAGTCCGCAGTGGCGGCGCGCGCCCCGCTGGCGTTTGTCGACGTCGCTGCGTCCCCGGTGGTGCGCAGGCTGCCGGTGGCGTTGGCACCGGTGGCAGCCGTGCCGAACCTGCTGCTGCTCTTTGTGCTGGCGCTGCTGCTCGTGCCCCTGGCCCGGCCCTTCCGCTGGTCACGCCTCCTGTGGACGTATCTCGTGCCCGCCATTCCCGCGCTCTTCGCGTGGGACGGCACGGTGTCGGCCTTGCGCGCCTACACGCCAGAAGAACTGCTGGCGATAGCCACGTCGGTGCCCGGCAGCGAGCACTACCACTGGGAGGCCGCACGCGCGGGGCAGTCGTTGCTCCTGACCGGATACGAGCAGCGCCAGCCGGCACATCCAGCGCCGCACGCGCAAGATTCAGGTGTAAGCTGACCGCTCGGCAGTCGCGTCCATCGCACCCGCACAACGGAGGAAATCGATGTCGACAAGAACGACGCTCGTGGCAGCCACGATGGCTGTAGTGGCAATCGTCGTCATCGGCAACCAGATGGCGGTCACGCCAGTGACGGCCCAAGACCGCGTGACGACCTTGCTTGCGCAGGTACGCACCGCCCTCGGCGGAGACGAGGCGCTCGCCGCGGTGAAGGCGATCAGCGCCGAGGGACCGTCCAAGCGGATCGTCGGTGCGCGGTCGAGAGAAAGCTACGTGGCCTTGCTGCTCGTGCGCCCCGACAAGCTGCGCCGCTCCGAGGAGTCGAGGTTCTTCACCACCACCGAACGCATTTCGACCTTTGACGGCACACAGGTGTGGGACGACGTCGTGAGCGGCGGCGGTGCGAGTGGCGGGGGTGGCGGGTTCGATCATGGCGGCGGCGGGCACGGTCCAGGCGGCGGTGCGTCCGGGGATCACGGCGGCTGGGACCATGACGGCCAGCACGGCGACGACGACAGTCAGGCCGATGGGGCTGCTGCGGATTCCGCCCTGACTGCATATCAGATCGCCGCGGCGCGAGTTCGGCGGATGAAGATGGATCTGCAGCGCTGGTCGTTGACGTTCTTCGCCGACACCGATCGCCCCTTCACCAGCGCCGGTCGCGCGGAATCACCCGATGGCCCCGCTGACGTGCTCGAGACCACCGACGAGGCCGGTCGTCCCGTTCGCTACGTCATCGACCCCGGCACCCACCTGCCGCTGATGGTGCAGTACCAGCAAGTACGGCTGGTGGCGCCCGTCGCGCCGGCCGGGCCGCGCACCATTGCCAGTCCGACAAAGCTGGCCACCGTCGCCATGCACCTGTCTGGGTTCAAGAAGGTGGACGGCGTGATGGTGCCGCACCAGATCGATATCTCGACCGATGGACGCGCCACCGAGGCGTGGACCATCGAGACGGTCAAGATCAACCCGAAGGTGAAGTCCAGCACGTTCAAGAAGCCGACGCGCCCCTAGCGGCTGAGCGCGCCGATCACCAGCGGCACGATGATTTGCGACGGGTACTGCCGCGAGTGATAGATGTCGTTGCGGCAGGTCCACCGGCACCTTGTAGACCGTGCTGGCCGCCACCAGGCGCAGCGCGCTGAAGCCGTCGCGATAGCGCGCACGCGTAAGGCCTTACCGCGAAGGAATCGGGCGGCTCCAGCACGCAGATCTCCGCTATGCTGCGGCGCAGCGTCGACGCCGCAGACGCCGACGAGCGGCGGGATCCGGTCACTGCGTTGAAAGAGGTATCTCGATGAGACGTCTACTGACCGTTGTGGCCCTCGTCCTCGCGACGCAGCTGCTCTTCACGGCGCCGTCCATCTACCCCACTGG
>JANPAK010000028.1:0-3816 GCA_031429925.1 Variovorax sp. | reverse complement strand
CAGGAGCAAAACATTGTCGTAGTCAAAGATTTCCATGTACACAAGTCTTTCAAAAAAACCATTCCAGATAGATTTGAGCGATTGGAACTGACCCGGTTTTAATGTGCCCCGCTTAAAAATCAAGGCCAAAAAAAACCGGACACAATTGCTTGGGCCCGGTGATTGATTGTATATGCTTTCCGTCTAGACCAACAGCGTCGAAATGTTCTTCCCATCGTGCAATTGCGGCAAATTCTTGCGCTAGATCAAGGTCAAAACCGCAGATATTTTTATACTCCCCATAGTATTTAAAGCATCGCGATACCCGTTTCATACCAAGAGAGACCACCATGAGTAGCTTCAACCATACCGAACTCATCCAAAACATCAACGGTGGCCTCGCGCCCCTGCGCAAGGCTCAGCCTGACACCATGGCAGCATTCGGCCAACTCGCCAAAGCCGCCATGGCCGAGGGTGCCCTCAGCACCAAACACAAAGAGCTCATGGCCCTAGCCATCGGCATCACGCAGCGCTGCTCTGGCTGCATCGGCTTTCATATCAAGGCTCTACATAAACTGGGTTGCACCCGCGCTGAGCTCGAAGAAACGCTTGGTGTATGCGTCTATATGGGAGGTGGCCCGGCACTGATGTATGCAGCGGAAGCAATGAGCGCATGGGATGCCATGGCGCCAGCGGGCTGAGACTTGTTCAATTGACTGAGTGAAGAAAGCCCGCTTGAAGCGGGCTTTCACTCGAGCACATGGGTCGATTACTTGCCCAGCTTCAAAAACTCGCCATCCCCGCCAAATTCCAACAAACCCGTGCTCGTGTAGATGCTGAGCTTCTCACGTGTATCAACGATGTCAAGGTTGCGCATCGTGAGTTGACCGATGCGGTCAAGCGGGGAAAATGGTGCATCCTCGACCTTTTCCATGCTGAGGCGCTCGGGTTTGTAGGTCAGGTTCGGGGATTCGGTATTCAGCAAAGAGTAGTCGTTGCCACGCCGCAGTTCGAGGGTGACTTCGCCAGTCACGGCTTTGGCCACCCAGCGCTGAGCGGCTTCGCGCAGCATGATGGCTTGGGGGTCAAACCAGCGGCCTTGGTAGAGCAACCTTCCCAGCTTCATGCCGTTGACACGGTATTGCTCGATGGTGTCTTCGTTGTGAATGCCGGTCACCAACCGCTCGTAGGCGATGTGTAGCAGGGCGAGGCCGGGCGCTTCATAAATGCCGCGGCTCTTGGCTTCGATGATGCGGTTTTCGATCTGGTCGCTCATGCCTAGGCCGTGGCGGCCGCCGATTTCGTTGGCTTTGAGGATGAGTGCCACGGGGTCGTTGAAGGTTTGGCCGTTGAGGGTGACGGGCTGGCCTTCTTCAAAGCGCACGGTGATTTCTTCGTGCTTCACCTCCACCTCCGGCTTCCAGAAGGCCACGCCCATGATGGGGTTGACGATGCGGATGCCGCTATTGAGGTTTTCAAGGTCTTTGGCTTCGTGGGTGGCACCGAGCATGTTGGAATCGGTGCTGTAGGCCTTTTCCACGCTCATTTTGTAATCAAAGCCATTGGCGATCAGGAACTCGCTCATTTCCTTGCGGCCGCCCAGCTCGTCAATGAAGGTTTGATCCAGCCAGGGCTTGTAGATCTTGAGCTTGGGGTTGGTGAGCAGGCCGTAGCGGTAAAAGCGCTCGATATCGTTGCCTTTGAAAGTGGAGCCATCGCCCCAGATGTTGACGTCGTCCTGCTTCATGGCCGCAACGAGCATGGTGCCGGTGACGGCGCGGCCCAGCGGCGTAGTGTTGAAGTACGTCACGCCTGCGGTGTGAATGTGAAACGCACCCGCTTGAAGCGCAGCGATGCCTTCATGAGCCAGCTGGCGACGGCAATCGACGAGACGCGCGATCTTTGCGCCGTAGCCAAGCGCCTTTCGCGGGATGGAGTCGTAATCGGTCTCATCGGGCTGGCCGAGATTGGCGGTGTAGGCATAAGGCTCAGCGCCCTTTTGCTTCATCCACAAGAGAGCGGCCGAGGTATCCAGCCCGCCAGAGAAGGCGATGCCAACTTTTTGACCAACGGGTAGGTTTTGGAGGATAGTGTTAGACATGTTATTGGCCTCTAGCCCTTATAAATACTGCGCAATATGCTATAAATTAAATAGCAAATGGAATGACGATTTAGGCGAAATGGCAGATGTAATGATAGGGCTCACTGCAGCGGATATCAAACTTGCTATTTGCAGGCACGTTGAATTTCTCTCCAGTGGACGATTTCACCCACGCATCCGAGTCAGCGAGCTTGTATTCGCAGCTTCCCGCCACGCACTCCATGATCTCCGCCGCGCCGGTGTTAAACACCAAGCTACTGGGCAGGATGACGCCCGCTGATTTCTTCGTGCCATCGGGCAAGCTGAAGCTGTGGCTCACGCATTTGCCATCGAAATAGACGTTGGCGGCGGTGTTCAGGGTAACGTTGGGAAAGGAAGTTGTGGTCATTTTCAAGAGCGTTCGCCAAAGGAAGCGATTGGATTCAGAATAAACGCATATTTTAAGGTACGCCCCATGCGCCAGATCCTTCATCCTCAGCTTCTGCGCATCATGCATGTAGTGCCTTCGCATCACCCGCGCGGACAGCCGCATCTCAGCGCCACCAGCGGTTTGGTGCAACTGAGTGCCCAAGGGCTCGATCACTGCTATTTGGTGGCTGACGATGAGCATCATCTGGGGCATTTCGTGATCGCAGAGGATGCACCTGTCACGCTATTGCGCATCTTGCCGAGCGATCTGCCAGATGATGCGAAAAAGCGCAAGCGTACCAAGCCGGATCTGGAATGCCTAGCCGCCCTGCCCCCCATGCCAGGCTACCCTCATGGCGCCTTGCTTACCTTGGGCTCAGGCTCCAAAGAGCAGCGCCAGACCGGTTTGCTGATACCTTTGAATTCGCAAGGCTTGCTCTCGGAAAACACCGGCACTATGAGCAAACGCCTAGATTTGACCGCGCTTTACCAAGCCCTGCATGATGAGGTTAATGACCTCAACATCGAAGGCTGCTTTCTGCAGGGCGAACATCTTCATCTGCTGCAGCGCGGCAACAAAGGCTCGAGCGGCAGTGCGTGCATTCGTTTCAATGCAATGCAGTTTCAAGCTTGGCTGACCGAGAGCCAAGCGCCCGCACCGACGGCAGAACATATCTTTCAGATCGATCTGGGCGATGTGCAAGGCATCCCGCTCACACCTACCGATGGCATTGCCTTGCCCGATGGTCGTTGGCTCGTGAGCGCTGCCGCCGAGAACACCGACAACAGCTTCCTCGATGGCCCTTGCGCGGGCAGCGCCTTGGCTCTGCTCAACGCCAAAGGCCATCTCTTGGCGCTGCATCCTTTGGAGGGCTCGCCTAAAGTGGAAGGTATCGCGCTGTGGCAGAAAGGCGGCCTGCAGCGCTTGCTGATGGTGACAGATGCAGATGATCCTGAAAAAGCCTCGCAGTTGCTCAGCGTGGATGCGTTCTGGTAGCGCAGCTACGCAAGCACTGCACAGCTCAACGCAGTGTCCTTAAGAATTGATCAATCGCTTGGGCTGCTGCAGCCTGCTTACCGCGCCATTGCTCATCGGCGCCGGCAATCATCACTTGCTGCGAACCGTCAAAGGCTAGCTTGAGCAGGCCAGCTCTGCGCCAAGCAGACGAAACGGTGACTTTAATGTCGTTTTCGCCATACAGATCGAGCACAGGAAAAGGATAGTTGCGGGTGGCAAAGCTGTAGCCGACCGTCAAGCTGATGCACACCCAAGCTTTGTAGGGGGAGCTTGCATGAGATTGATCAAAATACACATTGGCCATCCATGA
>JANPAK010000027.1:0-1809 GCA_031429925.1 Variovorax sp. | reverse complement strand
CCGCAGGATGAAGCGCATCGTGCGGCCGTCGCGGCGCAGCGTCAGTTCGGCCTGGCGCCAATGGCTGGGCAGGCAGGGCACGAAGCGCAGTTGGCCCGCTCCGAGCTGCAGGCCGAAGATCGATTCGATCGCCGCGCGGTGCATTAACCCTGCCGAACCGGTGTACCAGCTCCAGCCGCCGCGCCCGGCATAGGGTGGCTGGCTGCACACATCGCCGGCCATCACGTAAGGCTCGATGCCGTAGATCGGTCCAAACACCGGGTCGCGGGCCCGATGGGCCGGGCTCAGGTAGGTGAAGTAGCGGTAGGCCAGGTCGGCCCCTTCGCCCCCGGGTTCGCCGGCGCTGAGCCGGGCCTGCGCCATCACGGCCCAGTCGGCGGCATGCGAATACTGGCCACCGTTTTCGCGCACGCCGGGTGGATAGGCCTGGATGTACCCGGCATTGGGCTCGGCACGCGCCAGCGGCGGCTCCAGCAGGCGAATCAGGCCGACATGCGGATCGACCAGATGGCTCTGCACGGCGGCCATCGCCAGGCGCTGGCGCTCGACGGGCGCCGCCCCGGACAACACGGCCCAGACCTGCGCCAACAGGTCGATGCGGGCCTCGGGGTTGTCATGCGAGCCGAGCGGGCGGCCATCGTCGAAGTAGGCACGCTTGTACCAGCCGCCGTCCCAGGCCGCATCCTGCAGCGCAGCCTTCCAGCGTGCTGCGGATTCTTCCCAGCGCAGCGCACGCGCCAGGTCGCCGCGAGCGCGCGCCAGAGGCGCAAAGCCGCGCACCAGATCGCACAGGAACCAGGCCAGCCACACCGACTCGCCGCGTCCGCCATGGCCGACCCGGTTCATACCGTCGTTCCAGTCGCCGTCGCCCATCAGCGGCAGGCCATGCGCGCCCACGGCCAGGCTGCGCTCCAGCGCCAGCGCCGCGTGTTCATAGACCGAGGCGCTGGCCAGGCTGGCCTGTGGCACCTCGTAGATGTCGTCGGCCCCTGGCGGGATCGGGCTGCCCTCGATGAAGTGGACCTGCTGGTCCAGCAGCGCGCTGTCGCCGCTGGCGTGCAGGTAGTGCAGGCAGGCATGGGCCAGCCACAGCAGGTCGTCGGAGATATGCGTGCGCACGCCAGCCCCGCCTGGGGTGTGCCACCAGTGCTGCACGTCGCCCTGGGGAAACTGACGCGAGGCGCAAAGCACGATCTGCGCGCGAAGCGTGCTTGGCTCGGCCCAGGCCAGCGCCATGGCGTCCTGCAACTGGTCGCGATAGCCGGTGGCGCCGCCGGCCTGGTAGAAGCCGGCCTTGGCCCACAGGCGACAGCTCAGCGTCTGGTAGAGCAGCCAGCGGTTGACCATGGCGTCAAACAGCGGGTCCGGGGTGGTCACCGTGGTGGCGCCGAGCAGCCGGTCCCAGGCCTCCCGCACCTGGTCCAGGCGCTGCGTCGGGTCGGTGGCGGCCGCCTGCTCGGCGAGTTGACGCGCCGCCTGTGGCGTGTCCGCGTAGCCCAGCAGGAACACCCGCTCCGCCTTCTCGCCGGACGCCAGCTCCAGCAGCGTTGACAGCGCCGCGCAGGGATCGAGCCCGGCGCCGCTGCGCTGGCCGAAATGTTCCGGCAAGACCAGGCGTCCGCGCGGGTCGAAGCATTCGCGCCGGTCGCAGGTCCAGTCACCGGCAGCCTCGTCGCCGTCGTCATCCGCATCGGCCGGCGCCAGGTTCAACGCCAGAAAAGCCGTACCGCCACCGAAACCGGCGGCCGCTTCGCGTTGCGTGCAGAGCAGGGCGCGCAGACTGCGCCCAGCCCGGGTTGCAGCTTCAGC
>JANPAK010000026.1:0-7317 GCA_031429925.1 Variovorax sp. | reverse complement strand
TCTCCAGCCACGGCGAGACCGCTTACAACCGTTGATCGGCGTTCAACGCAACTGTTTAGTTTTTCATCTTCAAGCCATCCATTAATACGCAAGTCTCCTTTGGATGTTAGCCCGCTAGCCGCAAGGACAGCGGGCTTTTTTTATGAGGAAATGGCATTAAACCTATATGGAATATGCGCAACATGCTACTAAATAAATAGCAAATGAAAACTCACTTCATCAAATCAATACGCCACCAACTGCCGTCGGCCAGTTGTGCGCAAGCTGATGCGTTGGTTAAAGGCATGAGGTAGTTCACGCGGCCGGGCAAGGGCTTCACGTCGGCGAGCTCCTTCCATTGCGCGGCGCCACCGATCATGTCCCAACGCAGTGCATGCAACGCGCGGCGGCTCATGTCGGGTACGACCACGGTGGGACGCTGGCCGGGCAGACTCAAAACAGCATGCATATGTAAATTGGCGTCGCCCATTTGGTGGTTAGACACATCCATCGCTTTGGCAAAGGGTTCGATGCGCGGTGGTGCGTAGCGGTAAAGCGTAAGCGTGCCGCCGATATGGGGTGTGGTGATGCTGGCGATATCGAGCTTGCCGCCGCCATCAAAATCAGCAAAGCCCACAGGATTGAGCCAACGAAAGGGCAGGCCAAGATAGCTGCTGCGGGCGCGTTCTTCAAGCTGATCACCAGTGCGCGGCATCCCATAAGCTACCAAGGCCGCGCCGCGCTCGCCGTCGGCTTCAATCACGACGATTTCGTCGCGCCCATCGCCATCCAAATCGATCAAGCGGGGTTGCAAATCTTCAAAGACGCGCTGTCTGGGCAGCTCCAAGCTGGCGGCTCGACCATCGCGCCCGAGCACCTGCAAGCTGCCCGCGTGAACAGGCGAACCCATGGAGCTATGGGGGTAGCGTGCGGTGGGCGATGCCAGCCAGGCCCAGGCAATGTCTTGCTGGCCTGGCGTTGCTTGGCTTTGCGGCAAGCGCTTGGCCGCCGCTGCGGGTGCGGCACGCTGCTGCTGCGCGAGGCGCTGCTGATTTTGTGCGAAACCGCTGGCGCACTGGTTGCCATCGGGCTGCACCGTCAAGGCCATGGCCAAGAGGCCGCTGCTGGCAGACAGAAAAGACGCACCGATGAGGGTTTGAAAATGAGGCATTAGCATACAGTCGCGCAGACAGGTGCTGAGCTTACAGGCGGGTTGCTTCAATCACCAGCCCGTGCCCGTGTGCAGTTCCATGACCCAAGTACCGAAGACGTCGGTGTTGGCCAGGTCTTTGGCTGCTGGACAGCCTAGAGCCACACTTCTTGCATCATCTTTAAGAGCATTTTGGCCACTGGCCTTCATAAATGCTGCGCAAAGAGCTATCAAAATAATAGCATTTCGAAGATGCATCATTCACTCCTCACGTCGGCATCGCCGCCTTTTCAGCCTTTGCCAGCGCGGCCTTCTTGGCAAACTCTGCCTTGAGCGCCGCGAGCCGATCCATCGGGTTCTCTCGTGTCGTGGCTTGATCCAAAGCCATCTCGGCAATGAAGCGGCTCGGTATGCCCGCTACCGTTTCCCGTCCTTTTTTGCGTCGTTTGGGATAGCTCACCGAGAGTGTGCGCTGTGCGCGCGTGATGCCTACATACATCAGGCGGCGCTCTTCTTGAATGCGGGCGAGCAGGCCTTCAGAGATTTGGCCGTCTTTCCCTTGATGGCCTTCTTGCTCCTCTGGGCGGAAGGGCAATAGCCCCTCGCACACGCCGGCCAGCGTCACATGCGGCCACTCTAAACCTTTGGAGGCATGCAGGGTCGACAGCGTGACCACGTTTTGATCGCCTTCTTTCGCACTCAAGGTGGAAAGCAGAGAGATCGTTTGAATCACTTCAAAGAGTGTCTTGCTTTCGTTGCTCATCGTGAGCCCCGCTGCATCATCAATTTGGCCGCCGCAGCGCTTGGCCATCCAGTCGATGAAATCGAGCACATTCGTCCAGCGGCTGGCGGCGAGCTTTTCATTGTCTTCACTCTCAAAGAGGTGCTTTTCATAGCCAATCTCCTTGAGCCAATCGCGTAAGAATTCGCCTGCCGCTTCAAAGCCTGAAGTGTGCCGAGCGCGGTATTCCAGATCGTTCACATAGCGGCCAAATTCATGCAGGCCGCCAATCGTTCGCGCATTGATCGATGCACCCAACGAGCTAGAAAACAGCGCTTCAAATAGGCTCAGCTTGTATTGCGAAGCGAAGATGCCCAGCTGCTGCAAGGTGGTGTGGCCAATGCCACGCTTGGGCGAAGTTACCGCGCGAAGAAAAGCCGGATCGTCATCGTTGTTAGAAAGCAGGCGCAGCCAAGAGCACAAATCTTTGATCTCCGCACGATCAAAAAAGCTCTGCCCACCGCTGACCTTGTAAGGAATGCTCGCCTTGCGCAGGGCCTGCTCCAACATGCGAGCTTGGTGATTGGCGCGGTACAAAATCGCAAAATCTTTCCACTCTTGGAATTGTGGGCCTTGCACGATTTCTGAGCCCACGCGCAGCGACTGGATCCTTGCCACAGCCCGCTCCGCCTCATGCTCTTCGTTGTCTGCATCCACAATGCGCACGGGCTCACCTTCGCCCAAATCGCTCCAGAGTTTTTTCGGAAAGAGCTTGGGGTTGGGGCCAATCACATTGTTCGCAGCTTTGAGAATGGCGCTGGTGGAGCGGTAGTTTTGCTCCAGCTTGATGACCTTGAGATCGGGGAAATCAAGCGGTAGCCGCTTTAGATTGTCCAGCGTTGCGCCGCGCCAGCCGTAGATCGATTGATCATCATCGCCCACGGTCGTGAAGCGCGCGGGGCTGCTCATCATTTTCTTGAGCAATTCATACTGCACCGCATTCGTGTCTTGGTATTCATCCACCAAAATATGCGCGTATTTCTCACGCCATACCTGCGCAGGCTGCTCATGATTTTGTAGCATTTTGAGCGGAAGACCAATCAAGTCATCAAAATCCACCGCTTGATAAGCTGTGAGGCGCTCTTCATAGCGCTCCATGATTTTTGCGGTCACGCGCTCATCGTCATCCTTGGCTTGCGCCATGGCTTGCGCAGAATTCAAGCCCGCATTTTTCCAGCCGCTGATCGCCCATTGCCAGATCCGCGCTTGCTTATTGTCCGTATTGCCACCCGCGTCTTTGATCATGGCCAGCACGTCATCCGTGTCCAAAATCGAGAACTGCGGCTTCAAGCCCAGCGCCTCGCCGCTCTCGCGCAGCATGCGCACGCCCAGCGCGTGAAACGTGCAAATCACCACCTGCCCCGCCGCTTTGGCGCCCGCTTTGCCCATTTGCGCAATCAGCAGTGCCTTGGCGCGTTCGCGCATCTCAGCCGCTGCTTTGTTGGTAAACGTGATCGCCGCAATCCGCTCCGGCGGCACGCCCGCCGCAATCAACCGCTCAATCTTGTGGGTGATCACCCGCGTTTTGCCCGAGCCCGCGCCCGCAAGCACCAGGCAAGGCCCATGCAAAAAATTCACCGCCTCTTGCTGGGCAATATTCAAACTGGGGCCGGGGGATGACATCGAGATTTCGGGATTCAAAACAAAGCGGTTGCGAATCATACGGGGCGATTTCCTTGAATCGCGCATCACCCTGTCAAATAAAAAGAAAACATCGCGCACCCGCAAGAAACTCGACGCAGACGCGTTGTCAGCCCGGCGAAATCTTCGTCAGGTGCAAGCTGACACAATGGAGTCGTGCTGCAAATCCTCTTGGTCACCTTCCCCTTCTTTGCTCTTGTGCTTGCTGGCTATGTGGCGGCGCGGCGCGCTTGGCTGCCGCAGGCGGCGATCCCGGGTCTCAATGGTTTTGTGTTGTATTTCGCGCTGCCGTGCATGCTGTATCGCTTTGGCAGCTCTACGCCCATTGCGCAGTTGCTCGATGGCGCGGTGTTCAGCGTGTATTTGCTGTGCGCGCTGATCATGGTGGCGTTTGCGATCGCAATGACCTTGTCTCGGCGGATTGATTGGAACAACGCATCGTTAGGCGCATTGGTCGCGGCATTTCCCAACACGGGTTTCATGGGCATCCCCCTCTTGGTTGCACTTTTAGGGCCGCGTGCTGCCGGGCCGGCTATTGTGACGATCGTGATTGACTTGGTCATCACCACCTCGCTGTGCATTGCTTTGTCGCGCTTAGGCTCCGGTGGCGGAAACGCAGGGCAGGCCGCCAAGAATGCGCTCAAGGGCGTCGCTTCCAATCCGATGCCATGGGCGATTTTGAGCGGTGCGATGGCGTCGTGGCTCGGTATTGCGCTACCCGCGCCCGTGATGAACACAGTTGGCCTGCTCGCCGATAGCGCGTCACCCGTTGCGTTGTTCACGATTGGTGCGGTGCTGGCTCGTTCTCAAATGATGGCGATAGCTGGCCATGCGCCGCCGGTGCCCATGATGGAGTATGTCCCAGTGGCTTTGATGAAGCTGATTCTTCATCCCCTGCTGGTGCTGCTGGTGGGCAGCGCGGCAATCTCGTTGGGCTTGCCGCTGGAGCGCTTTGCATTGGCTGTGATTGTCTTGGTGGCAGCCTTGCCTTCGGCATCAAATGTGTCCTTGCTCGCGGAGAAATTCGACGCCAACACGGGGCGCATCGCCCGCATCATCTTGGTCAGCACGGTGCTGGCGTTTTTCACTTTTGCAGGAGCAGTGAAGCTGGTTGCCCCGTGATTTTTATGCAATACTGATTTCCTTGTTATGGAGATCAGAATGCGCGCCGTCAAAATTACTCTTTCCATTCTCGCCGCTGCCGTGCTGACATCGTGTGCCACGGGCCCCGGTCAGGTACAAGGCACAGTGAAGTTGACCATCTTGCATACCAACGACCACCATGGCCGGTTTTGGAAAAACAACGATGGCGAATACGGCCTTGCGGCGCGCAAAACACTGATTGATGCGGTTCGCGCAGAAGTCAAAGCTGCGGGTGGCCACACCTTGCTTCTGGATGGCGGTGATGTGAATACCGGCATTCCCGAGAGCGATACGCAAGATGCTGAGCCCGATTTCAAGGGCATGAAACTGATTGGCTACGATGCGATGGCCTTGGGCAACCATGAGTTTGATAAGCCGCTGCCCATCCTTGCCAAGCAAATGCAATGGGCGGGCTTTCCCATGATTTCGGCCAACATCTACAAAGATGGTCAGCGTCTTTACAAACCCTTTGAAATGTTTGACCGTGGCGGTTTAAAGATCGCGGTGCTTGGCCTCACCACCGATGACACCAAAAAGATGACCGATCCGGTCAACACGGTGGGTGTCGAGTTTCGCAAGCCCGCGGATGAGGCGGCGAAGTTAGTCCCTGAGCTGCGCAAGCAAGCGCACATCGTGATCGCGGCCACCCATATGGGTCATTACACCGATGGCAAGAGTGGCGTGAATGCGCCCGGCGATGTGGAGATGGCGCGGCAAGTCAAGGGCATCGACATGATCGTGGGCGGCCATAGCCAAAATCCCGTTTGCATGCTGGAGCAGTTGGGTGCATCGCGAAGGAACGACGCTTATGTACCGGGCACCGCCTGCGCCCCCGACCGCCAAAACGGCACCTGGATCGTGCAGGCGCATGAGTGGGGCAAGTATGTTGGCCGTGCGGATTTTGAATACACCAATGGTGAATTCAAATTGGTGAAATACGCCTTGCTTCCCGTCAACCTCAAGCGCACGGTGAAAGCGCCCGATGGCAAGGATGTGAAGCAAACCTACATGCCAGAAATCAAGGAAGACGCCACCATGTTGGCGCTTTTGCAGCCCTTCCAAGACAAAGGCCGCGCGGCCTTGGATGTCGTCGTCGGCGAGAGTGACGGCGTTTTGGATGGCGATCGTGCTCGCGTGAGAAATCAGCCTACCAACATGGGCGTGTTCATTGCGAGCGTCATGATGCAAAAAGCAGGAGCCGATCTGGCCATCATGAACTCGGGCGGCGTGCGTGATTCCATGCCCGCCGGCAAACTCACCTACAAAGATGTGCTCAAAGTGCAGCCTTTTGGCAACATGCTGGCCCATGTGACATTGAATGGCACGGAGCTGATGGCTTATCTCAACGCTGCGGCAAAAATGAGCGCTGGCTCGGGCGCATTCGCTCAGTTCGCTGGCGTGAATCTGGTGATCGAAGCTGGCGTCGTGAGATCCGCTACGATCAAAGGTGCTGCAGTAGATCCAACGAAGGCTTACCGCCTCGCGCTCAATAGCTTTCAAGCCGGCGGCGGCGATGGCTACCCCAAACTGACCGACCATCCTGGCTATGTGAACACCGGCTTTGTGGACGCCGACGTCATGCGCGAATATCTCAGTAAAAACAACATCCGCACAGCGAATTTTGCGCCGGGTGGAGCGGTCATAAGGCGTTGATTGCGACGTTGATGCGTGATGCTGCATAGCGGGAATGGTTATCGAGTGCAGATTCTTTGGCGTGATGTGTAAGAACTAAGAATCCAAAGCGACCGATGGTGCGTAGAGCTAGAAGAACTGTCTATTAACCTGAGGAACAACCGCTATGAAATCTTTTGTTTTGACCGCTGTGGCTATGGCTTCAGCCTTCATATCCTTCAGCGCAGCCGCGCAAACGACACCCGTCAACCCTGCGGCTTTCGTCAACCAATTCGAAGCCACCAATGGCAAGTTTGAGGGTTATCGCCGTTCAGGCGCGAAGGGCGTTTGCGCGATGGGCGAGTTTGTGGGTACAGCAGATGCGAGAGCGCTCTCCACTGCCTCAGCCTTCAGCGGCCAGCCCATCCCCGTGATGGTGCGGTTCTCCGTTGGCGGTGCGAATCCCAATGCTGCAGACAATGCCAAAAGCCAGCGTAACTTGGCTTTGCAATTCAACCTGCCCGGCGGTGAACGCTGGCTCATGGGCAATATCTCCTCACCGGTCTTTGGTGCCTCTACACCTCAGCAATTCTTTGGTTTGGTTGAGTCTCGCCAACCCGATCCCACCACCAAGATGCCTGATCCTGCCAAAGTCAAAGCCTTTAATGACGCTAACCCTGAAATCTTGCTGATTGGCAGGCATTTCGCCTCGCAGCCCGTGCCTGCCAGCTATGGCAGCGTCAACTATTGGGGCGTGCATGCCTTTGGCTTTGTGAATGCCAGTGGGGCAAAGCAGTTTGGCAAATGGATTTTTGAGCCCGTGGGTGGTTTACAGGGATTGAGCGACGATGAGGCCAAAGCCAAAGGTGCGAGTTTCTTGTTTGACGATCTGCGCCAGCGGGTCAAGGACGGCAAAGTTGCGTTTAACTTCAATCTGGAGCTGGCGCAACCCGGCGACAAGCTTGACAGCGCCACAGTGCCTCTGCCCGAAGGGCGCCGCAAGGTGAATCTT
>JANPAK010000025.1:0-1627 GCA_031429925.1 Variovorax sp. | reverse complement strand
GGTCTGGCCGTAGACCATGATCTGCTTGCCAGCGGTCAGGGCGTGCAAATCGACGCGGTGGCGCGCGCCGTTGAAGATCAGCCCAAAGCCGTTGTGCACCAGCCCTTCGGCGTGCAGCCGCTGGCCGACACCGGCCTGGTCGAGCAGGTTGACGGTGGTCTGCTCGAGCACGCCCGCGCGGATGCGGCCGAGCACGTAGTCGGCGCTGCGCGCTTCGAGCACGACGGCGTCGATGCCGGCCTGGTGCAGCAAGGCGCCGAGCAGCAGGCCCGAGGGGCCGGCACCGATGATGGCTACCTGGGTTTTCATGGCGGTGATTGTCGTCCTGGCGGCTACGTAGGGTGATGGCGAGGCGGCATTTTGGCTGGCTGCAGCACGACCCACCAGGCTCACCTATGCGCTGGCGGGATAGCTGTTATGACCGCTCGCGGCGGCCCTGGCGGGCCCAACGCGCGTTAACCCCGCCGGCTTCGGTCAACGCAGGCCGTAGCATCGTCTGTCGTATCGAATTTGCCCCCGCACGCCTGGAGTACTGGCCATGAAACTGCAAACCACATTCCGTTCACTCGCCGCTGCCGCGGCGCTCATTGTCTCGATGCCCACGCTGGCGCAAGAAGTGACGCTCAAGTTCCACCACATCTGGCCGCCGCAGGCGATGGCGCCGGTGCGCGTGATCGCGCCCTGGTGCGACAAGGTCGCGGCCGAGTCCGCCGGGCGCATCAAGTGCCAGATGCTGCCGGCGATGTCCGGTGGTGGCACACCGCCGCAACTGGTTGACCGCGTCAAGGACGGTGTCGACGACCTCGTCATCACGTTGCCGGGTTACACCGCAGGCCGCTTCCCGTCGATGGAAGTTTTTGAGCTGCCCTTCATGACCAACTCGGCCGAGAGTGGCGCCGCGGCGGCGTGGGAGTACCTGCAGAAGTACGCGCTCAAGGAATTCCCGGGTACCAAGATCCTCGCGACCTGGGTCCATGACGAAGGTTACGTGCACACCAGCAGCAAGCAGATCAAGTCGCTCGAGGATTTCAAGGGCTTGAAGATGCGCGCGCCGACGCGGCAGACCAACAAGTTGCTGGCCAAGCTCGGCGCCACGCCGGTCGGGATGCCGGTCACTGGCGTTGCCGACGCGCTGAGCAAGGGCACGATTGACGGCTTTGCGTTGCCCTGGGAAGTCATCCCCGCGTTCAAGCTGCACGAGATGACCAAGTTCCACACCCAGACCGATGCCAGCCATCCGGCGCTGTACAGCGCGGGTTTCATCTTTGCGATGAACCAGGCCAAGTACGACGCCCTGCCGGCCGACTTGAAGCGGGTCATCGACAACAACAGCGGCGCCGCGCTGTCGCGCCAGATCGGCAAGATCTGGGACGAAAGCCAGGCCCCCGGCCGCAAGGCCGCCGCCGACCGCGGCAATACGATCATCACGCAGTCGGCGGCAGAAACCGACAACTGGGTCAGGGCCTCGGCGCCGATCTATGACGAATGGATCGCCGACGTCACGGCCCGCGGCCTGCCGGGCAAACAGATGGTGCAGGACGCGCGCGACCTGCTCGTCAAGTACCGCAAGTGAGGTCGCTGGCAGTCGGAGCGTCGGCGTGATCGACGCCCTGCTGCGGCGCACCGC
>JANPAK010000024.1:0-10598 GCA_031429925.1 Variovorax sp. | reverse complement strand
TGAATGTCGGGTTTTTTTATGGTCAAGAGAATGCGCCAGGAAATACGTAGAGCAAAAGGGATGTCATCACCAAATACCTGAGAAACTTTCCAATCAGCATGTAGCCAACGCACGGCCAAAACGGTAAGCGTAACCATCCCGCTACAGCGCACAGTGGATCCCCTAAGGCTGGCAACCAAGACAACAGACAAGCCTTTGGCCCAAGCTTTTCCAGCCACTGCAAAGCCCTGAGATGCACCGAATGGCCTTTGTACTTGTCTATCGCGCCGTGCGCGTAATAGCCCATCCACCAATCTATCGCACCGCCAATCGTGTTACCGGCTGTCGCCACTAAAATCGCTGGCCAAAAGAGATCAGGGTTGAGCTTGATCAGGCCAAACACTGCCGGCTCGGAGCCAAGTGGTAACAAAGTTGCCGAGATAATCGAGATGACGAAGACCGTGCTGAGACCAAACTGAGGCAATGCCAGCCATGCCATCAACGCGGTAAGCCATGAGGGTAAATTTTCCATACTTAGAACAGCAGCGGAGTATACTCGTGCCTCTTTTTTCAGCAATTCGGCGCCCTCACTTTTCTCATGAACACCGAGCTTTTAGGCCCACAAATTGGCCCCTACCAGCTGCCCAATCCGGTGTTTGCTGCGCCTATGGCGGGCGTGACGGATCTGCCATTTCGTAAGCTGTGCAAATCCTTTGGTGCGGGCTATGCCGTCAGCGAGATGGTGACATCGCGCAAGGACTTGTGGGCCAGCCTTAAGACGTCTCGCCGAGCCAATCACGAAGGAGAATCTTCGCCCATTGCCGTTCAGATCGCTGGTACCGATGCTTTGATGATGGCCGAGGCAGCCGCCTACAACATTGACCGTGGTGCGCAAATCATTGATATCAATATGGGCTGCCCTGCCAAGAAAGTTTGCAACAAATGGGCAGGATCGGCTTTGATGCAAGATGAGAAACTTGCGCTAGAGATCATTACCGCTGTGGTGAGGGCCGCACAGCCCCATGGCGTACCGGTGACGCTGAAAATGCGCACAGGATGGTGCGCAACGCATAAAAATGCTTTGAGTATCGCCTTGGCCGCGCAAGACGCAGGTGTGCAGATGCTGACGATTCACGGCCGAACTCGTGAGCAAGGCTACAAAGGCGTGGCCGAGTACGACACCATGGCCGAGATCAAGAGCCGTGTGGGTATCCCCATGGTCGCTAATGGTGACGTCGACTCCCCTGAGAAGGCTAAGGCGGTGCTCGCATATACGCAGGCCAATGCCGTGATGATCGGTCGCGCAGCGCAAGGCAGGCCATGGATTTTTCGGGAAATCACGCATTTCTTGCAAACCGGGGAGCATCTCGCACCGCCATTGATTGCTGAAGTGCGCCGCGCGATGCTCGCTCATTTGATGGAGCACTACACGTTGTATGGCGAGTATGGCGGTGCGCGTAGCGCCCGCAAGCACATTGGCTGGTACGTGCGTGATTTGCCCGGTGGCGAAGCGTTTCGCCAGCGGATGAATGCCATGGAAGATGCGTCGGTGCAGCATCAAGCGGTGGCAGATTACTTTGATGGCTTGTCACAGCAAATGGATCGTTTGCCGATGCTTCGAACCACGGTCAATGCAGATACAGAAGATGAGTTGAGTTACCAATGAGCAAGAAGAACATTGAAGACAGCGTGCGTCAAGGACTAGATTCGTACTTTAAGGATTTGGGCGATGAAACGCCGCATGATCTCTATAACATGGTGCTCAGTATCGTCGAAAGGCCCATGTTGGAGGTGGTGATGCTCCAAGCGGGCAACAATCAGTCCAAAGCAGCCCAGTGGCTGGGGTTGAACCGAAACACGCTGCGCAAGAAGCTGAGTGAACACCAGATACTCTAGGCCTCGCGGCTGACGGCGCTCCAGAACAATTGACTTAAGGGAACACCATGCGTGCTTTGATTTCCGTGTCTGACAAAACGGGCGTACTCGAACTTGCACGCGAGTTGCATGCATTGAAAGTGGATTTGATCTCCACCGGCGGCACCGCCAAACTTCTGGCCGACAACGGCCTACCCGTGACGGAGATCGCCCAAGTCACCGGCTTTCCAGAAATGCTCGATGGCCGTGTGAAAACCCTACACCCCAAGGTGCATGGGGGTTTGCTGGCACGGCGCGACCTGCCCGCACACATGGCAGCTTTGCAGGAGTATTCCATTGAGCCGATTGATCTGTTGATCGTGAACCTTTACCCGTTTGAAGCGACGGTGGCCAAGCCGGGGTGCACGTTGGAAGACGCGATCGAAAATATTGATATTGGCGGCCCGGCGATGGTACGTAGCGCAGCGAAGAATTGGAAAGATGTGGCGGTACTCACGGATGCCTCTCAATATGCGGGCGTGATCGCTGAATTGAAAGCTGGCGGCATTTCGCAGAAAACCAAATTCGCGCTGAGTGTGGCGGCATTCAACCGCATTAGCAATTACGATGGTGCGATCAGTGACTATCTTTCTGCTATCGATTTAGAAGCATCTCACGCAGATAATACGCCGACTAGGAGCCAGTTTCCATCGCAAACCAATGGCCGGTTTGTGAAGCTGCAGGATCTGCGCTATGGCGAAAATCCGCATCAAGCCGCGGCTTTCTATCGTGATCTGTATCCCGCTCCAGGCTCACTGGTGATGGCCAAGCAATTGCAGGGCAAAGAGCTCAGTTACAACAATATTGCCGACGCCGATGCGGCGTGGGAATGCGTGAAAAGCTTTGCCGAGCCAGCTTGTGTGATCGTCAAGCATGCCAATCCCTGCGGTGTCGCAACGGCAGTTGACGGCTTAGCGGCATACAGCAAGGCTTTCCAGACCGATCCAACGTCTGCCTTCGGCGGCATCATTGCATTGAACTGCCCCTTGGACGAGCGAGCCGCCTTGCAGATTTCAAAGCAGTTTGTAGAAGTGCTGATCGCGCCGGGCTACTCACCCGAGGCATTGGCTGTGTTTAAGGCCAAGGCGAATGTGCGTGTGCTGGAAATTGCTTTACCGCTTGGCGGCAGCACCGCTTGGGACAAAGGCCAAAATCTGATGGACGTCAAGCGCGTCGGCTCGGGCCTCTTGATGCAGACGGCCGATAACCATGAGCTGCAACTGGCTGATTTGAAAGTGGTCACCAAGCTTCAGCCAACCGCGCAGCAATTGCAAGATCTGCTCTTTGCTTGGAAGGTGGCTAAGTATGTCAAATCGAATGCCATCGTGTTTTGCAAAGACGGCATGACGATGGGTGTTGGTGCTGGCCAAATGAGTCGCTTGGATTCAGCACGCATCGCGAGCATCAAAGCCGGCCATGCCAACCTGAGTCTGCACGGCACCGTGGTGGCTTCTGACGCCTTCTTTCCATTTCGCGATGGCCTAGACGTGGTGGTCGATTCAGGCGCGACCTGCGTGATCCAGCCCGGTGGCAGCATGCGCGATCAAGAGGTGATCGATGCAGCTAACGAGCGCGGCGTAGCCATGGTGTTCTCTGGCTTGCGGCATTTCAGGCATTGATCGTCGACATGCAAGAACTGCCGCGCACACTGAAGATCCTCACGGTCTACGGCCTGATCTTCGTGGTGCTGTTTCTTGGATTTCAGTGGTGGATGGCAGAGCAACGAAAACCACGCTTGATCACAGATGCCAGCGGGCAGGTGCAGATCGTATTGCCGCGGGATCGCAGTGGGCATTACTTCTGGATGGCGCAGATCAACGGCAGGGAGGTGGAGTTTCTGGTGGATACCGGCGCCAGCCAGACGTCGATCTCCCAGGCCCTTGCGCAAGAGCTGGGTTTGCAAGAGCAGGGCAGCGCGCAATTTAGCACCGCTAATGGCATTGTTCGCGGCAGCTTGGCGCAAGCGACGATCGCGTTGGACGGTGGGCTGCGCTTTGAACGACAACGCATCGCCGTCTTGCCGCAAATGGCGCGAACCGGTTTGCTCGGCATGGACGTACTTGGCAAACTTAAACTGGAACAACAGGGCAAGGAACTGCGGATCACGTTGGCTCGCCAATGATAGATTGAAACGAGAGGCACCATGATGAAATCGATCGACTACACAGCCTACCAAACCTTGAACATCACCCGCCGTGGCATCGGCGACGCCGTGCTCGATATTCAAATGAAAGCCATCAATGGAAAGCTGCCGACCGCCGGCCACGCGGGCCACAGCGAGCTCACTGAAATTTGGCGCGATGTCAGCCGTGACGATACCGTGAAGGTTGCGGTGCTGCGTGGCGAGGGCTTGGGCTTTTCCGGCGGCGGTGATCTGGCCTTGGTGCAGGACATGGCGCAAGACTTTGAGGTTCGCAGCCGGGTCTGGAAAGAGGCGAGAGATCTGGTCTACAACGTCATCAATTGCGACAAACCCATTGTGAGCGCGATGCACGGCCCCGCGGTAGGTGCCGGCCTGGTGGCCGGGCTGTTGGCCGACATCTCGATTGCTTCTGAAGGCGCCAAGATCGTGGATGGCCACACTCGCCTTGGCGTCGCCGCCGGGGATCATGCCGCCATCATTTGGCCACTGCTTTGCGGTATGGCCAAGGCCAAATACTACCTCTTGCTCTGTGAAGCCGTCAGTGGCGCAGAAGCGGAGCGAATTGGCTTGGTGTCGCTTTGTGTGCCTGAAGACCAACTCCTGCCTAAAGCCTATGAAGTGGCCGATAAGTTAGCAGCAGGCAGTCAAACCGCAATTCGCTGGACGAAATATGCGCTCAACAACTGGCTGCGCCAAGCTGGCCCCAGCTTTGATGCCTCCCTTGCGCTCGAATTCATGGGTTTTGGCGGACCCGATGTGCATGAAGGCGTGGCCAGCTTGCGAGAGCGGCGCGCGCCAAAGTATTGAGGGAAGGTTGTACTGTTCAAGCGCTTGCGCTTGGGGTACAGTGGGCCTATTCATACAATGATGGAGACGAAATGAGCGATAACACCACCACGAACAGCACCTTTGGCAAATTCGTTCCCGGCTTTGATTTTTTGCAAGGCTTGGCAACGCAGGCGGTAAAAGGCGCCGCTAGTGGCTTGCCCAGCATTCCGCAGATGCCTAATCCGGCCAATTGGGTCGCCCCAACCTTGAATGTTGAGGAATTGGATCGACGCATTGAAGAGCTCAAAACCGTGCAGTTCTGGTTGGATCAAAATGCCAAGGCACTGCAAGCGACCATCACAGCGCTGGAAGTTCAGAAGATGACCCTTGCCACGTTGAAAGGCATGAATTTCAATATGGGCGATGTGGCCAATGCCTTCAAGCTGAAAGCGACGGAAACCGTGGCAGGGGCTGTGAACTCAGCTATGGGTCGACCAACCGCAAAGAAGTCGCCAGCTAAAAAGAAGTCGTCTGCGGCAAGTGCGAAGGCCAGTGGCCTCGTCGATCCGATGCAATGGTGGGGTTCACTCACGCAGCAGTTTGGCCAAATTGCCGCCGAAGCAATGAAGGACGCTAGCAAGAAGACGGCGATGGATACCACCAAGAACATGGCTAAAGCAATGACACAGACCGCCGTCAACAGCGCTATGAGCACGGCGAAGTCTGCTGCGCAGGTGGCTTCAAACACGGCGCAAAATGCTAGTAATTCAATAGCATCTCGCGCAGCAAATACAAGGGCTGCAGTTAAAAAGGCCGCGAAAAAGGCTGCAGCCAAACGCTGATGAAGCCTTTTCCGTTTGCGCACGCCACGCATCCCCAGTGGCGGATGGCCTCCGGCTTGGTGATCGCGCAATTGCGTGCGCAGATGGCTTTGCCCAAGAATGCCAGCCAGCCCAAATTAGGCATTGTTTATTTCACGGATCATTACGCCGCCGACGCGTCAGCTTTGCTTGGTGCGCTGCGCGATGCCTTGCCAGGGGTCGCTGATTGGACGGGTACGGTGGGCGTGGGCGTTGCAGCCAATAACGTTGAGTACTTTGACGAACCAGCGCTTGCCGTGATGCTGTGCGATCTTTCCAGAGATGAATATCGCGTTTTCAATGGCGTTTCGCCGTTGACAGCGAGTAGCGGTTTTTCAGCGCACAGCGCGCTTGTGCATGCGGAAGGCCGAACCCCCGATTTAACTGACCTGCTCAGCGAGCTTGCTGCTCGCACCGCATCCAACTATCTTTTTGGCGGATTAGCAGCGAGTCGACATAGCGTGCCGCAGATTTCGTTCGGTGAGGGTAATGCGCATTCGGGCGTGTTTGCTGGCGGTTTGAGTGGCGTCGCATTTGGCGAAGGCGTCTCGCTCATTTCCCGTGTGACTCAGGGGTGTGAACCTATTTTGACGGCAGGCGGAAAAAAGGTTGGGAGTCACGAGGTCACCAAAAGTGATGGGCACGTGGTGCTTGAGCTCGATGGCGATGCTGCTTTGGATGTGTTGCTCGATGAATTGGGTGTGTCTTTGAGCGAACCTCAGCGTGCAACCCAGCGCCTGCAGAAAACACTGGTTGGACTGACCTCGGCCAGCGCGTCTGCCGGTGGCTTGGCGCGCAGTCAAGGCCGGTTTGGTCCAGACACCCGCGTTCGACACTTGATTGGACTCGATCCCTTGCGCCGAGGCATCGCGGTGGCCGATCTCGCTCCGGCGGGCAGTCGCTTAACCTTCTGTGAACGCAACCGCGAAGCGGCGCGCCGCGATCTCATGCGAATCTGCGCAGAAATTCGTGAAGAACTTGAGCCCGCAGAGACTTTGATTGAAGACGCTATGAATTTCATAGCACCTAGCGCAGATTCTCAAAGGCACGAACGGCATTCTCCGTCCAAAAATATCTACGGCGCGGTGTACATTAGCTGCGCCGGACGTGGCGGGCCGCATTTTGGTGGAGAAAGCGCAGAACTGCAGATCGTCCGCCACGCCTTGGGTGACGTACCGCTGGTCGGCTTCTTTGCTGGTGGCGAAATTGCCCACCAGCACCTCTACGGGTATACCGGCGTGCTCACGGTATTTGCGTCAAAAGATTAAACAAACCGACGCCATCGAGGCAGTCAGCGCGTGGCCTTGAGGCGGGCCACGGCGAACGATGAATTAGGCCACTTTTCGGCGCTTTGTCGCCGCGCGCTTTACGACGGCTTTGGGCATTTTGCTGCTCACCAATTTCAATTTGGGTTTTGCCGCGGGTTTGCTTCTTGATTTGCTTGCGGCTGAAGTTGGGGTCGGCGCTTTGGGTGCAATGGCGCCAGTTGCCAGTTGAGCCTGCGCATGCTCCTGAGCGCGCGCGAGCAAAGTCTGGTGTTCCGAAAGAATGTAGTCACCTAAATCGGTCACGTCGGGCATCGCACGGCGACAAGCGATCAGGCCATAGTCAAGGCGGCCAGCGTAGCTTTGCACCGTCACGTTCAGTGCCATGCTGTGAACGGAGATCGAGACGGGGTAAAAACTGGCAAGCTTCGCACCGGCGAAGTACAGCGGCACCGGGCTTCCAGGCACGTTAGAGATGATCAGGTTGGCAATCGGCGGCAAGGCGTTGAGCACACCCGAGCGTGACGCCAGAGCGGCAACGCCAGACATGAGCCACGGTGCACCAAACAGGGGGAAATCCGTGGGCATGGCAGTTTTCATGCGCCCCATCATTCGCTTGTTCGTCTCGGAAACCTCATGGATGACGCGCAAGCGCTGTACGGGATCCGCGATGTCAGTCCCAAGCGTCGAGGTGACCATGCTGACTTGATTGTTGGCCGAGGTGTCGCCCGCTTCACGCAAACTCACAGGAATCGCGGCAATCAGCGGCTTGTCTGGCAAATTATTGTGATCTTTCAGGTAACGGCGCAGGGCACCAGCCGTCGTCGTCATCACCACATCATTGAGCGTGCCGCCTAGGGTCTTACCAATAAACTTTGTCTCGGCCAAAGAAATGGTGCGACCTGCGAAGGTGCGTTGGTTGGTGATGGTTGTGTTGAGCATCGTGCGTGGCCCAAACAGCTTCATGCCTTTGGGCATTCCCCATTGGCGCTTACCGGTGTCGACGTCCTGCGGAGCAATCACGTCGCGCAGTGCCCGTAGCATGGTTGGGGTGGTTTGGAACAGTTTGACGACCTGCATCGCGGTATTGCGAAGGGCTGCAGCCCCCAACTCTGCAATACCCAATTGATACTGATGGCGGCGCACCTTGGGGCGCGGCGGCTTGACCATGCGACCCGTCGGCTCTAAGTCAAAAATGGCTTGGGCAACAGCAATGCCTGCTTGACCATCCATGCCCGCATGATGCGCTTTCGTGTAGAGCGCAACCTGGCCGCTCTTGAGGCCGTCAATGATAAAAAACTCCCACAATGGGCGGCTGCGGTCAAGCAAACTGGAGTGCAGTCGGGCGACATACTGCTGAAGCTGTCGGTTGCTGCCCGGCTTGGGCAAGGTGACATGACGAATGTGATAGTCCAGATCGATGTCTTCGTCTTCCACCCAGACTGGGTTGGAGAGATCAAAAGGGATCAACGCCAGCTTGCGGGTAAAAAGCTCAGCCAAGTGCAGACGCTCTGCCATGCGTTGCTTAGCATGTTCAAAAAAATCATCGCTGGCAAAACCATCTGGCAAATCCAGCACACACAAAGAGCCGACATGCATCGGCATCTCTGGCGATTCCAGATGAAGAAAGGAGGCATCCATGCCGCTTAAGTGATTCATATTGACGTCCTTTTTGAGGAGATTATTGTTGTGGGAAGCATGATCCAATTTAGACCAAATTGATTAGGGAGATACCCCGAATAGTCAGGATCAAGTCGCCACGGTGACCCTCGGCGGCGCAGCGTTCATCGGGAGTGAAGAGGCTCCATCACACGCCCCGAGCGCGATCAGCTCTGAATTGCGTCCGGAACGCGCTGAAGGTGCCCGCATCGAGCGCCTCGCGCACCTCGCGCATGAGATTCAGGTAGTAATGCAAATTGTGGATGGTCGCCAGCATCGGGCCGAGCATTTCGCCGCAGCGGTCGAGGTGATGCAAATAGGCCCTGGAGAAGCCGCCACTCACGCTGCCAGCGGGCGGCGTGATCTTATTGCTCACGCTGCCGTCGGCCTCAGTCACGCCTTTGCAGGCGTAGCATGTGCAGGTTGCATCAATCGGTTCATGGCTGGTTTTGTGCTTTGCGTTGCGGATTTTCACATCGCCAAAGCGGGTGAACAAATGGCCGTTGCGCGCATTGCGAGTGGGCATCACGCAGTCAAACATATCCACGCCTGCGGCCACGCCATCGATCAAATCTTCCGGTGTGCCCACACCCATCAGATAGCGCGGCTTGTTGGCAGGCAGGCGATGCGGCGTGTGCGCCATGATGCGCAGCATCTCGTCTTTCGGCTCACCTACGCTGACGCCGCCCACGGCATAACCGGGAAAATTCATCTCCACAAGACTGTCGAGCGACTCTTGGCGCAGGTTCTCAAACATGCCGCCTTGCACAATGCCAAAGAGTGCATTCGGATTCTCCAGCCGAGAAAACTCAGCCTGGCAGCGCGCTGCCCAGCGCAGCGACAGCTCCATCGAAATTCGCGCTTCCGCCTCGGTGGTGATATGCCCTTTCACGTCATACGGCGTGCATTCGTCAAACTGCATCACGATATCGGAATTGAGCACGGTCTGAATTTGCATGCTCACTTCGGGCGTGAGAAACAGCTTGTCGCCATTCACAGGCGATGCAAAGCGCACGCCTTCTTCGCTGATCTTGCGCATCTCGCCCAGGCTCCACACTTGGAAGCCGCCGCTGTCGGTCAAGATCGGTTTGTTCCAGCCTTCAAACTGATGCAGCCCACCAAACTGCCGCATGATGTCTTGCCCTGGGCGCATCCACAAATGAAAAGTGTTGCCCAAAATAATCTGCGCGCCCATCTCATGCAAGCTGCGCGGCATCACGCCTTTGACAGTCCCGTACGTGCCCACCGGCATGAAGATCGGCGTTTGCACCACGCCATGATTGAGCGTAAGTGTGCCTCGGCGAGCGTGGGAGCCTTCGTAGCCGCGCTCGGGGGCAGGGGGATCGGTTTTGAGGAGTTGAAAATCAAGCATGGCTTTAAAGTTCCGAAGGGCTGCGTTGTAGCAACATGGAGTCGCCGTAGCTGAAGAAGCGGTATTTTTCCTCAACGGCGGTTTGATACAAGGCCATGATGTGTTCGTAGCCGGAAAATGCGCTCACCAGCATCATCAGCGTGCTCTTAGGTAGGTGGAAATTGGTGATGAGCAACTCAACGACCTCGAATCTAAACCCCGGCGTGATGAAGATGTTGGTGTCGCCGCTGGTGTGCTGGCTTTTAGCGTAGCTTTCTAAGGTCCGCACGGTGGTGGTGCCCACCGCGATCACGCGGCCACCTCGGGCTTTGCACTGCTCAATGGCTTGGAGCGTCTCGACGGGGATGCTGTATCGCTCGAAGTGCATGGTGTGATCGGCGATGTTTTCTGCTTTCACGGGCTGGAACGTGCCTGCGCCCACGTGCAAGGTGACGAAGGCGCGTTCGATGCCTTTGGCTTGAAGTTGCGCGAAAAGCGGCTCATCAAAATGCAATGCTGCCGTGGGCGCCGCCACAGCACCGGGGTGCTTTGCAAAGACGGTTTGGTAGCGCTGATCGTCTTCTTGTTCGTCTTCATGAGTTATGTAGGGCGGCAGCGGCTCATGGCCGAATTTCTCCATCACCCAATATGGATCGTGG
>JANPAK010000023.1:0-4122 GCA_031429925.1 Variovorax sp. | reverse complement strand
GTTTTTTCTTTTTCTCCCCTAAATTTTTGGCTGCGTCTTTCTCTTTTTGGGGTTGAGGTGCCCTAAAACCCATACTCTGGCTTTGCGCCCACTTCAAACAGCGGGTATGGGTAGATAGTGCGCTGTCGTTCACTCTCAATTTCATAGCACTTTGCGCAACAATTGCGCCGGCGATCTGCCTAAATCGCTCTATTTTTGTTGCCGCACCGCCTCTAGCGGTAGATGCCGATACACGTCCGCTTGACCGCCACGAAACGCGATCCGGCTCTCCACCTTCGCACCCAAGCGCTGCGCCACCGCATGCGAAGCTGCGTTATCTACAGCGATCACGCTCACCGCCGTTGTCCAACCAAAATCTTCATACGCCGCCTGCAAAGCACGCCGCGCCGCTTCCGTGGCATAGCCTTGGCCATGCTGCCCCGGAATCAAAGCCCAAGAGATTTCCGGTTCAGGAAACCCTTCCGGGAACCACATGCCACACAGCCCCACAAACGAGCCCGTGTCTTTGGCCTCCAACGCCCAAGGCCCATAGCCCCGCAACACCCAATGCCCCGAATACACGGCGAATTTGCGCCAAGCCTCGTCGCGAGAGCAAGGCCCACCGTAGGGGCGCGAAACTTCTGACGCATAGAACTGCGCCATGGGCTCAAAGTCTTCGTTTCGAAAAGCGCGAAGTCGCATACGAGGTGACTCGAAACTGGGGATACTTGTCATGAATTCATTATCAGTGATGCCGTATTCTGGTTGGCACTCGCTGCATTTGTTTCAAAGAATTCTGCGCACGGCATTGCTGAAAGCCCATGCAAATCTGACCAAGCCTTACAATAGAGAAGACGGGCCTTCCCGCATGGTGAAGCGGCCAACCGGGTCAGATGGGGAACCAAGCAGCCCTAACTGTGGAGTCAGTGCCGGGGTCAAGGCTCGTCACCTTTTTTCAAGCGTTTGCAAGGGTTTTGCAAACGCTTTTCGCTTCTGCGAGCCGCCTCAAACCTCGATCAATGCGCCCTTCGCGGAAATGAACGCCGCTTTGACGGAATGCGTGGGATGGGCCAGCTGCACGGCCTCTCGATACTGCAGCAACTGAGCGCTCAGCTCAGGAACGCGCTGTGGCGCGGCGTTGGATTTGTAGTCGAGCACCCACCAAGTTTGGGTGTCTGCGTGTTTAACGAGGCGGTCCATGCGCAGAAGCTGACCCTGATGGATCAACTCCACTTCATCGGCCTGCCAGTCAATCACGTGGGGATCCCACACCCAAGCGGCTTGGCCTTGCGTGATGTTTTGCACCGCTTGCAGAGCTTGCGCAGCCTGGGTTTCGTTTAAGGTGAAGCTGGCAGCAACACTGGGCGCGATGGCGGCAATGTCAATGCCGGGCCGATACAACTCCAGCAGGCGATGCATGCAAGTGCCGATGCGCGATACTTCATCCGGCAACTCTTTCGCTATTAAATTCATAGCGTATTGCGCAGATTTTACGCGGTCAAAAGGCAGAATTGACATCAAAAATGAAGCCTCAGAGGCAGTGCCATCACTCAACGTTTGAGTCTGCGCAAAATCACCATGCCAAACATCTTCAATCATTTCACCCAAAGCTTCAAAGCGCTTCCAGGGGTTGATTTCCGCCGCTTTAGGCACCTCATGCCCGCTGATCACCAATCGCGATTTGGCGCGAGTCATGGCCACGTAAAGCGCGTTGAGCTCCTCGCGTTCGCGCTGAGCGTGCTCGCGCAGGAGAGCCGGTACGAGGCCGGTGGGCACCTGCTTTTCATTGCGCAGGAAGGCAAAGGTGGTGGGCGCGGCTTGCTCGCCCGGCCAGTCCACCAGCACATCCAGCGTGGTCGCTTTGCGGGTGGCGGTGTTGGTATCGAGCAGCAGCACGGTATCGGCCTCCAAGCCTTTCGCGCCGTGCACGGTCATCAAGCGCACGGCTTGCACTTGCGTGGCCTGCGGAGCTTTCAAATGCTCGCTTTTGAGCTGCCGTACCCAAGCATGCGGCGTCAGGAACCGTCCACCATTGGCTTGCAGGGCGGCTGCCAGCAGGGCCTGCAAGCTGCCGCGCACTCTTTGGCGCAGCGGTGCAGGCGTGGCCGCGCCAAAGCGGGCGAGCACGTCCAGCAACTCGTAGATGTTGCTGAGCGCATCATGGGGCGGCAACTGGGCCAGCCAGATCTGGCATTGCTGCAGTTGGGAGGCGGTTTTTTGAACCAAATCAGGCTCTAGACCATGTAAATCCTGCGCAAGATGCTCATGATTTAATAGCAACTCAAACCACCGCTGGGCAGGCTGCGCTGCCTTAGATTGCATCGCCAGCGCCATCAACTGCTCATCGCTCCAGCCAAACAGCGGAGATTTCAGCGCTTGCGCCAACGCCAAATCGTTACTCGGCGAGACGAGCGCATCAAGCATCGCCACCACATCCTGCACCTCGGGCAGCTCTATCAAGGCGCTCTTTTCCGCGATTTGACTGGGCACATCCAAAGCCCTCAGTGCATCGCGCATGCGACTCAAGCGGTCGCGCTGGCGCGCCAAGACCATGAAACTCTCGGGCTTGGCACCGCGCGAGACTTGTGTGGCCACCCAGCGCGCCGCCAACGCGCATTCGGTGTCCACAGCCTTTTCATCGGGTTCATCGCGTGGCTCGTTTAAGGTGTCGCGCCAAAGCGAAAGCTCATCCGGCGGCGGCTTCGCGGGGCGTGGCGCAAGTGGCAGGCGCAAGACGCTGCCCTGCTCTTTGCTACTCGTCGTGTGGGCGCGAAATGGGTAGTCGCTTTCAAGCGACGCCTGGCCCATCACCGCGTTGACCACGCCAATCACTTGCGTCGCGTTGCGCCGCGTGTGTTCGCAAGCGAGCAAGCTGCCTTGCAGGCCATCGCAGACGAAGCGCGTGGCCGCTTCGAAGACCTGCGGCTCAGCGCGGCGAAAACGATAAATGCTCTGCTTGGCATCGCCCACGATAAACACCGACGGCACGCGCCCACCTGCCCCCACATAGCCCGAGAGCCAGCTGTGCAATGCCTGCCATTGCAACGGGTTGGTGTCTTGAAACTCATCCATCAACAGATGGCGCACCTGCGCATCTAGCCGCTGGTGCACCCAGCCGGCCAGTGCGTCGTCTTGCAATAAATGCAGCGCTGCGCGCTCCAAATCGCCCATATCAACCCAAGCGCGCGAACGCTTCAGATCGGCAAAACAGCCACTCAAGGCGCGCATGAGCTGGGCCATACGGTGTTGGTGCAGCCAGGCCGCTTGGTGTTGCTGCGCAGCCAAAATCTCCGCCATCACGCCCTGCGCCTGCTGCACCTGCTCTTTTCCAGCCAACTCCCAACGCAGGACATACGGATCACCATCCGCTTTCAACAATGCATGAAGTGCACGATGCCAGTCTTGAGCCGTGATCGCTGCTTCTAAATCGATGCCCCAATCGCGATAGGTTTTCTGCTTGGCTTGCCCAAGAACGCGACAAGTCGCCATCAGCATTGCTTGCTCTTCTTTCAGCGCGTGTACGGGATCATCCAACCCAGCAAACGCCGGCATGGCCTGCGCCAGCGGTTCAATGCTGCTCGCCACCACGCCTTTGGCATCTGCCAACTCAAACTCCACGCGCTTCTTGATGCCATACGTGAGTGCTTTCTCCAAACTCGCCCGGCCCACGTCAGCCATCGCCGCGCGATAGACGGCATGCAAAGCTTCATCACCTTGCAAAAGCGTGTAAAAGCGCGGCCAGACCAGCTCAATCGCCTCATCATCACCTTCCAGCAGTTCGTAGTTAGCGGGTAGGTTCAGCGTTTGCAAAACAGACAGCGGCGCATTACGCAAAAGGCTGGCAAACCAGCTATGGAAGGTGCGGATTTGCACCGTGCGGGGCGCAAGCAGGGTCGCTTGGTATAAATTTGATAGCAATCCGCGCAGATTTGGCGTAGGTGAAATGGCTATTTCATACGGGATGCCACGACTGACCAACTCTTGCAATAGCTCTTCATCACTGGCCTGTGAGAATTTCAGCAACCACTCTTGCAAACGCTGCCGCATCTCGCCGGCGGCCTTTTTGGTGAAGGTGATCGCCAAGATCTCATGGGGTTGGCTGCCCGCCAGCAGCGCCCGCACAATGCGCGAGACCAGCATCCA
>JANPAK010000022.1:0-12269 GCA_031429925.1 Variovorax sp. | reverse complement strand
CTTTTCTTTTTGGTATTTTTTCTGCGTAACCTTTGCGTCTTCTGCGTCCGGTATTCGTATTAGTATTCGACCCAAGAACACAAACCATGCTCCCAAGACACCAAGACCCCATCGTTGCGATTGCTACTGCCCCCGGGCGCGGGGCCGTGGGGATCGTGCGGGTGTCGGGCAAGCAGCTCACATCCATACTCGCTCCTATTTTAGGAGCGTCTTACGCCGATTCTATAAAGCCTAGAGAGGCAAAATACCTTAAATTCCTGGATGCACAAGGGCGACCGATCGATCAAGGGCTGTGCCTTTATTTCCCTGCGCCGCATTCCTTCACCGGTGAAGATGTGATTGAGCTGCAGGCCCATGGCGGCCCAGTGGTGTTGCAGCTGCTCGTTTCTCGTTTGTTGGAAGCCGCCAGAGGCTTAGAGGGGCTGGCCCACATGCGTATCGCGCAGCCTGGCGAGTTTACTGAGCGAGCGTTCCTCAACGATAAGATGGATTTGGCGCAAGCCGAGGCAGTCAGTGATTTGATTGACGCCAGCACTGAGGCGGCGGCGCGCGGCGCGGCGCGGTCATTGACGGGCGCGTTTTCAAAAGAAGTGCAAGGCCTTCGTGAGGCCTTGATTCATCTGCGCATGCTGGTAGAAGCAACCTTGGATTTTCCAGAGGAAGAGATCGATCATCTCTCCAAAGGCAAAGCACGTGAACAGCTCAGCGCGTTGCAACGTGCGGTCGTGAACTTTCAAGCCAAGGCGCAGCAAGGTGCTTTGCTGCGTGAGGGCATCAAGGTGGTGATTGCCGGGCAGCCCAATGCCGGCAAAAGCAGTTTGCTCAATGCGCTGGCTGGCGCGGAGCTAGCGATCGTCACGCCGATTGCCGGCACGACCCGCGACAAGGTGCAGGAAACGATTCAGATCGAGGGCATCCCCATCCATGTGGTGGACACAGCCGGGCTGCGCGAGAGCACCGACGTGGTAGAGCGCATCGGTATTGCACGCACCTGGGATGAGATCGCGAAAGCCGATGCGGTCATTCACTTGCACGACTTGAGCGCAGGCGACGCACAAGACGCTACACTTTCAATAGCATCCCGCGCAGATTCTATGAGGGCTATTCGGGAGAAATTGCCCAAAAATACGCCAACGATCGACGTCTGGAACAAAGCCGATATCGCGGTGGCGATACCCAGCCAAGAGGGCTTAATCATCAGTGCCAAAACCGGGCTAGGCATTGACGCGCTGCGGCGGCGATTGCTGGAGGTGGCGGGCTGGCAGGCGGCGGGCAACGAGGGCAGCTTTATTGCTCGCGAGCGACATCTTCAAGCTTTGGCGGCGGTCCATGCACACCTAGATCAAGCCTCAGATCAATTGGATGCCAGCCTAGCGCACAGTGCGGGCGGTTTGGATTTGATGGCGGAGGAGCTTCGCTTGGCGCAAAACGAACTCAACAACATCACCGGCGCATTTACGTCGGATGATTTATTGGGCGAGATCTTTTCGCGCTTTTGCATCGGCAAATGATCGCGGCAGCGCCGCACGACTTGCCGTGCTTGGCCAGGTGCTGATTAGGCGGGCTTGGTATCCATAAAGCTGGCGCGCGTTGACAGCTTTTCGCTTAACTTGGCCAAATTGGGATACTCATCGCGCCAAGCGATTTCTGGGAAACGCAGGTCAAGATAGCCGACGGCGCAGCCCACAGCCACATCGGCTAGGCTGAAATGGGTGCCAGCGCAGAACGCGCGATCGCCCAAGCCCTGACTCATGGCCTTCAAGCTGCCGTGAACCTTGCTCATTTGGCGCTCAATCCAAGCTTCGCTGCGTTCACGCGTTTTGCGACCTGCCCAAGTTTTCTCCAGACGCGCCAAGATGGCCGCATCACACAGGCCATCGCCCAGCGCTTCCCATGTTTTAACTTCGGCGCGCTCGCGGCCCACCGTGGGAATCAGCTTGCCCACCGGTGAAAGGGTGTCCAGGTACTCAACGATTACACGGGAATCAAACAGCGCCTCACCGCCCTCCATGATCAAACACGGCACCTTGCCCAGCGGGTTAGAGCTGGCAATCGTCGTGGTGGCTGCCCAGACGTCTTCCAAGATGAATTGGTAATCCAACTTCTTCTCGGCCATGACAACGCGCACTTTGCGCGCGTAAGGACTCATGACAGCGCCGATCAATTTCATGCGGAGGTTCTCTTCATGGATAAAAACCCATTTTAACGAAGCGTGGGAAGATAATTGCGTTTATTAGACCCTTGCCCCCAATGCATCCAGAATTCAAGGGCCTTGTTCCCTACTCAATGACCTACGAAGCTATGCAGGCGTTCACAGCGGCGCGCGCGCATGCCGCGCCATCTGAGGCGGATGTTTCTAGCGAAATCGGCAAGAAACCCTCACAAAACCTGCGCGATGCGCTATGGATTTGTGAGCATCCTGCCGTTTTCACGCAAGGCCTGGCGGGCAAGGCGGAGCATGTGATTGCCGCTGGAGACATCCCGGTGGTGCAGACCAATCGTGGCGGGCAGGTGACGTATCACGGGCCGGGGCAGGTGGTAGCCTATCCAATGATTGATCTGAAAGCTCGCGGTTATTTCGTGAAGGAATATGTACATCGCATCGAGGAGGCGGTGATCCGAACGTTGATGCACTTCGGCATCACCGGGCATCGGGTGCGCGGTGCTCCAGGCATCTATGTGTGCCTAGACGATCCTTCGGGCCATGCGCGCTTGCTCGATGAGGATGGCTCACCGCTTAACGAGGCGCAGTTAGCGGGGCGGCGTGATGTGGGCAAGATTGCGGCGCTGGGCATCAAGGTGAGCCGTCATTTCACGTATCACGGCGTCGCACTGAATGTGGCGATGGATCTGGCGCCCTATGAGCGCATCAACCCCTGTGGTTACGCGGGTTTGCGCACAGTAGACATGTTCACCTGCGGTAGTCAGGCCACGTGGAACGATGTGGCGCAAGTGTTGGCAAGACAATTGGTCACGCAACTGGACTGACGAGTGCGGTTCGCCCTGCCCTTCAAATGCACAATACGTTCATGAAGACGACTTTGAAATGGCTGCTCGGGCTGCTTGTGCTGGCGGGTGTATTGCTGGCGGCGGCAGGCGCGGCGCTGGCTTGGTGGCTTTCGGGCGATGGTTTGCGCACGCAGGTGCAGATCTTGGCCAGCGAGCGCTTGGGTTTGCCGGTGCGCGTGGCCAAGTTGTCTTTGGATGTGTTTCCTTTGCCGTCGCTGGTGGCTCAGGGTGTGGCGATTGAAACTAAGCCCGCCATAAGCGCCGAGCGCATTGAGTTGCGTCCCGCTTGGCAAAGCCTGCTGGGCTGGGGTGGCGCTGCTGCGGCGCTGGAACTGCATGCTTTGACTCTGAGTGGCGTGAAGCTGCCCCAACTCGGCCTGGATCAGTTGCAGCAATCGCTATCAAAAATGGAGCAAGCGGCGCAGGTTAAACGTAAGACCAAGGCTGAGAACCCATCCAATGAGAGCGCAGGCGGCCTAGCTGTAGCGCTTGGCGTGCTGGCCATACCGCAGCAGATCGCCCTCGATCGTTTGACTTGGCAAAGCGCGGCGAACGAGATCTTGGTGTTGTCGGGCCGGGTGCAGTTCAATGCCCAACGGGATCAGGCACAACTGCAGATCCAAGTGGGCGGCGGCCAAGTGACAGGGCCGCTGCGCGTGACCGGCTGGCCGGCAGTGGCCGGGCGGCCGCTTGTGCTGCGCGGTGAATTGTTGACGCGCGATGTAGATCTTGCTGCGTTGCCAGGCTTGCGCATGCGCTTGAGTGGTCGGCTTTCGGCAACCACCACGCTAGATGCTTCCGCGCCTACCGCTGCTCAATGGGGTGCCGTATTGCAAACGCGCACGCAATTTAATGTGAGCAGCCCCGTGCTTAAGGGGATCGATTTGACCAAGGCCGTGCGTACATTGGGCTTGTCGCGTGGCGGTGAGACGGCGCTCTCGCAGCTCTCTGGCGAGCTGGGCACGCGCGGCGCGGGTGCAGCGATGCAACTGAACTTGAGCGACTTGAAAGCGAATTCAAGCCTTCTCAGCGCGAGCGGCGCAGTGGCAGTCGGTGCGGCAAGCCGACCCGGCGCTGCGCGTGCACTGAGTGGCAAGGTCAGTGTGGATCTGCTGGGCGGCGAGGGCTTGGGCAAGGCGGTGGGCGCGGTGGTGGGCATACCTCTGGAGATCTCGGGTACGACAGAAACGCCGGAAGTTAAACCGACGCGGGGCGCGATGATCGGGGGCGCCATTGGCTCGGTGGTGGCGCCCGTTTTGGGTACCGGCGCGGGCGCTAAGCTGGGCGATAAAGCCGGCGAAAAACTGGGCGCCCTGAAAGAGCGCTTGTTTGGCAAATAGCGCACCACCCCTTTGCGGGCGGTGGACCTATTGTTTGCGTTGTACGAACAGGTTGCGTTTGGCGTCTTCGGGGTAGGCGAAGGTGATCAGACCATTTCTCACTTGGCCCATCACGAGCATGTTGCTGGTGATCGCATCTTTGTCGTTGACGCTGAACGGTTTGTCATAGGTGGCGACCACGCCGTAGTACACGCGAGTCATGTTTTCTAATGCCGTTTTAATCGCAGGGCCTGTGGCATTGCCATCGCGCACACCAAAGAGTGAGTACATCAGGATGTAGGTGGCGTCATAGGCTTGTGCTGCCGACATCGGTACGGCAATCTTTTTGGTTTGGTGCTTGCGTGCAAAGGCGCTCAGGAAGGAGGCGCGGCGTTCGTTGCTGGGCTCAGCAATAAATGTTTGGACCACGAGCGCACCTTCTGCAGCATCTTTGGCGCCATCAATGAAAAATGGAAACGAGAGGGTCCATGGGCCGACCTGGGGCACCCTCCAGCCGATGGACTGCTTGGATTTGGCGATGACGGCATTTTCTGGCCCGACGGTGTAGCTCAGAACCACTTCGGCACCAGCTGCCCTAGCGGTCTTCATTTCTTCGCTTAAGTCTTTGACGCCGAGGTCAAAGCGGGCCACATGCACTGGCTTGACTTTTTTGGCGTCGAGCGCTTTGAGCACGTCTTGCAGGCCGGCTTCACCGTAGCCGGTTTTGTCGGCAAAAATGGCGATCTTGTCCCAGCCGCGCTTGAGAATGTCTTCTACGAGAAAAGGAGCTTGAATGGCATCCCGCGCTGAGCTGCGGAAGATATAACTCTGTGGCGCAGGAAACTTGGCAGTCAGCGGAGAGCCCGTGGAGCAAGGAATGATCAGAGGTATCTGGGCGGTTTGGAAGGTGTCCAGCGACTTGGCGGCGACGCCTGTGTTGCAAAAGCCAATCACCACGGCGACCTTCTCGGCGACGAGTGCTTGCGATTGCTTGAGGCCTTCGTCGGGGTTGCCTTTGTCGTCTTTGATCACCAACTGCAAGGGCTTGCCTAAATAGCCGCCCACGGCATTGATCTCGTCCACTGCCAACTGAACGCCTTGCAGCATGGGTGTGCCGAAGTCAGCCGATGGGCCGGTGAATGGGCCGATCACGCCAACCTTGAAAATGGCCTGTGACCAGCTAGGGGTGATGGTGGTGGCGAGTACGGCGGCAGCCGACCAAGCCAGGATTCGAGATGAGAGCTTGCGCATAGATGGCCTCTAAGTAATGAGGTCGGTAAAGGGAACACAGCACTGTCGCACCAATGGAGGGCGTGGTGTGCGAGGGTTAATGGGGAGAATAAGACAGTAGGTCAGCGTTTTGTCAGGTGCAGCCGAAGCACTTTGATGCGAGTGGGGGTCATCGCACGGGAGCCGACCCTCCTGTTAGCAGGCGCTCACTCATCCAGCGCGTTAGGTCTAACCACATTTGGCGCATTTCAGAATTGAGAGGGGTGCGAAAAGCGCTGGGAAGTTCGACGGTCACCACCGGCATTGCTTTGTGGACGCCGCCATAATTACCCAGACTGCCGGGGAAAATGCCGACTTGGTCAAGATACAGGCGCCCGAGCTTGGCAGGCGGTGCGGTGGGGCCATCGAAATCAAGCACGCCATAGGGCGCATGAATGCTGACGATCAGATGGGGTTTGAAGCGCTCCATTTCGTCATGCAGGTACTTGGACTCAGGCTCCGACAAAGGTTTTCGACCGGGCCAGCGCCTTGGATCGCGCCGGACTTTCTTCTCCCAATAAATCGCGGCTTCGCGTTCCCAGTTCGGCGTGGGGAAGTTGCGGTTGAGGTCGACACCGTTGGCGTTGGTGCGCCGCGCGGGTGTGGAGAGCAGACCATCCGGATTGAGAAGGGGAATGAATCTCCAATGTGACTCTGCAGGAATGTCTTTGGCGAACTGCAGCCAATGTAGCGCAAGAGAAGCGCTAGACAGCTCGTCACCATGAATGCCGCCGACGACGAGCACCCGCAGCTTGGCATTGGGCGTGGGCACGTCTTGTACATACAAGGGCTGGCCTTTAACCGAGCGAGCCCCCGAATCTTTGAGCTGGGCTTGCTGGCACAAGGCGGCGGGGACATTCGGCAGTTTCTTGGAAAACTCGGTGCAAGGTGTTGCAGAATGCGCGCCAAGCGCTATGAATTGAATAGCAACACCACTCAACAACCGAAGGAGTAGAAACCGTGTGCGCTGGTCCATTTATGCCGCCTGCAATTCTAAGCCCGCATTGTTGCGCAAGAGGCGAAGCACCTCTTGGCCATAGGCGTCAAGCTTTTTGGCACCCATACCGCTGATGCCTGCAAGCTCGGTCAAAGTTTGTGGCGCAGCCGTGGCCATGGCGATCAAGGTGGCGTCGTGGAAGATCACATACGCGGGCAAGGCATGGGCACGAGCCACTTCTGCACGCCAGGCTTTGAGTGCGGTGAAGCGCTCATGTGCGGCGGCATCGAGTGCTGTGGTATTTGCGGCGCCTCGTGATTTGCCGCTGGGTTTGATGCCGCGCTCGTCGCCTGAGCGGCGCGGCGGTTCGGCCACCGATTCGCGCAGCAGCACCTGCCTTTCCCCTTTGAGGAAGGCTTTGGCCAAAGGCTCGAGTTTGAGCGTATTGAAATGTTCGGCGTCAACGCTGACGGCACCGAGCGTGATCAGCTGGCGCAGCAGGGCTTTGTATTGCTGTTCGGACAATTGTGCGCCGATGCCAAAGGTGGAGAGCTCTTGATGCGCAAACTGCGTGACTTTCTCGGTGACTTTGCCGCGCAAGATATCGATGATGTGGCCCGCGCCAAAGCTGATGCCGCTGGCCTGCTGGACGCGGTAGATGCAAGAGAGCAACTTTTGCGCGGTTTCGGTGGCATCCCAAGTGACGGCGGGGTGCTGGCAGTTATCACAGTTGTTGCAGTGGTAGCGTGCACGGGTTGCTTCATCACCGATGTGTTCGCCGAAGTAGTGAAGCAGTCTTGCGCGGCGGCAATCCGTGGCTTCGGCCAAGGCCAGAAGTGCATCGAGTTTGCCGCGCATGACCGATTTGTAGTCTTCGCTGGCTGGGCTTTCATCGATCATGCGGCGCTGGTTGACCACATCTTGCAGCCCATAAGCCATCCAAGCGTCGGCGCTTTGGCCGTCGCGCCCTGCCCGGCCCGTTTCCTGGTAATAACCTTCAATGTTTTTGGGCAGATCCAGATGCGCGACAAAGCGCACGTCAGGCTTGTCGATGCCCATGCCAAAGGCAATGGTGGCGACCATGATCACCGCCGTGCCCTCAAGGATATCGCTGCGTAAAAAAGTATCCTGATTGGCCTGACGCTGCGCGGTGTCCATGCCGGCGTGATAGGGCAGCGCGCGAATCCCCTCGCTTTGCAACCAGGCTGCGGTATCTTCGACCTTCTTGCGAGATTGGCAATACACGATGCCTGACTCGCCGGGATGTTGATCTTCAATGAAACGCAGCAATTGCCGACGGGGATCGGTTTTCTCGCTGATGCGGTAACAGATGTTGGGCCGATCAAAGCTGCTGATCAGTTGCGCTGCGCCATCGAGCTGCAGGCGCTCAATCATGTCTTTGCGGGTGAGCTCATCGGCGGTCGCCGTCAAGGCCAAGCGGGGCACTTTTGGAAAGCGTTCGTGCAGTAGCACCAAGGAACGATATTCCGGCCGGAAATCATGACCCCATTGGCTCACGCAATGCGCCTCGTCAATGGCGAACAGGCTCAGCCATTGCTGCTCATAGAGGCATTGCATGAGCGCGAGGAAGCGCGGTGTATTCAAGCGCTCAGGTGCAACATACAACAGCGCCAACTCGCCGCGCAACAGACGCTGCTCGACATCGGCAGCTTGGGCGCTATCAAGAGTGGAATTCAGAAATGCGGCTGGCACGCCTAGCTCATGCAAGGCGCCCACTTGATCGTGCATGAGCGCGATCAGCGGCGACACCACAATGCAAACGCCTCGATTTTCTTGCGCACGCAGGATGGCAGGAATCTGGAAGCACAGGGATTTGCCGCCACCCGTGGGCATCAACACCAGCGCATCGCCGCCAGACAGCACTTGCTCAATCGCAGCTTGCTGTTGACCCCGAAACTCGCGGTAGCCAAACACATCGTGCAGGATTTGCTCAGGTGTGTTCACGGGGTCGCTTGGCTTTGAGTTACTATCAAAATTATAGCATCTTGCGCATGTTTTATGAGGTCAAGAGTTGAGCGAGCGCGCCGACTTGCCACCTAGGCTAAGGTCAATGCACTTCGCGAACCAATCGGGCTGGATCGTAACCCTGCTCGCGCAGACGCGTCGTGATGGCTGCCCAATCCGCATCGGACAACGCGGTGCTGCGGGCGAGGACCCAGAGGTATTCGCGGCTTGGTTCGCCAACCACAACATAGCGGTAGTCTGCGGCAAGCTGAATGACCCAGTAGTTGCCCCAAACCATCGGTAGCCAAGCCAGCCATGCAGGAGCGAAGCGCACTTGCAACTGCGGTGGCGTGAGCTGCCCGCCAGATAGTTGCGCTTCAGCGGACGGGCGAGCTTGGCCAACGGCCAGCATCTCTTTGCCATCGAGGGTGCGACACTGATTGATGACTTGGATGCTGCCACCCGGCAGGATCGTGTACTGTGCTCGCGTGTTGGAAACACAAGCCTTCTGGAAGCGATTGGGATATAGCGCGAGCTGATGCCATACGCCTTGGTATCGTTGCAAGTCAACGCTGGCGACAGTGGTGAGTGGCTTGGCAGCACGGGCGGCTTGTGGGAAGGCACCGAGCGCGATGACGCAAGCCATGGTGGCGAACAAGTGTCTTGAGCTCATGGGCGAGGCCTCATCCATACGATGCAGCGCTCAGCATCCAGCCCCGGTACGCTGAGTTGTTCCACGTGAAACACATCAACGTCTGCTGGCAAGGCGGCAATCTCGTCATCGGGGCGCTTACCTTTAAGCGCCATCCAAACGCCTGTGGGCTTAAGATGGATTTGCGTGAGCTGCACGAAATCAGCCAAAGAAGCAAAGGCTCTGCTGCTGATTACATCAAACGCCGCCACATGCATTTGCTCAACACGGGCATGCACACCGCGAAGACTCTTGATACCCAGGGCATTGGCGACTTGTTGAACAAAAGCGGCTTTTTTGCCCACGGCATCGACGCAAGTCACGTCGAGCTTTGGCATCACAGTTGCCAAGACCACACCGGGCAATCCGCCGCCGGAGCCGACATCAAGAAGCCGACCGTCCTCTAGCCCAAGCGCCTGTAAATGTTTTTGTAGAGGCGGGGCCGCGGCTAACGAGTCGACGATGTGATGAGACAGCATCAGCGCAGGATCGCGCAAGGACGTCAGGTTGTAGACCTTGTTCCATTTGGCGATGAGGTCGCGATAGGCGATGAGTTGCGCGGCGCTACCCGCCGGAAGCGCTATGCCCAGCTGCTTGGCGGCGGATTCGAGCAGTGCTAGATCGGGTGTCAAGACGGCGATTGTAGGTGGCGTTTCACGTGAAACATGCAACTCCCCTGGGCGAAGGTTCTAGGCCGCTTGAGTCCCGCGCGCCACATCGTTGGCGCTGAAGGCAAACGCCTTGAACTTGGACTTCTTCAGATAAATCAGCAGCAGCGATATGGTGGCCGGCGTGATGCCGCTGATGCGCGAGGCCTGGCCAAGGGTTTCGGGTTGATGTTTGGCCAGCTTGTGGCGGGCTTCAAAGGAGAGGCTTTGCACCTGCGAATAATCCATGCCACCGGGTAGGCGCAGGTTTTCGTAATGCGCAGCGCGTGCGATTTCGTCTTGTTGGCGATCAATGTAGCCGCTGTATTTGGCGGCGATCTCCACTTGCTCGAGCACCGTATCGCGCAGCTCGCCCAGTGTTTCACGTGAAACCGTATCGCTCTCGAAGCCGGGCCCGCTATCCAGCTTCAAAGAAACCAGTGCCTCATAGCCCACACCGGGGCGGCGCAGCAACTCAAACAAGTTGTATTCGTGCTCAATGCCTTTGCCAAGCACGCGCTCAGCTTCTGCCAATGGCAGTTTCGCAGGCGTCACCCATGTGGATTTCAGTCGCTCTGTTTCACGTGAAACAGCTTCCAGCTTGTAGCTGAAAGTTTCCCAGCGAGCATCATCCACAAGCCCGAGCTGGCGGCCTACTTCCGTGAGGCGGGCGTCGGCGTTGTCTTCGCGCAGTTGCAATCGGTATTCGGCGCGGCTGGTGAACATGCGGTAGGGCTCGGTCACACCTTGGGTGGTGAGGTCGTCGACCAGCACACCCAGATACGCCTCGCTGCGGCCAGGCAGCCATTGGCTACCTTCGTAAGTGACAGCGCCAGCGGAAGACTTCGAGGCATCGCCAAAGCCCTGGCTGCGCACTTTGAGCGCGGCGTTAATTCCGGCAAACAAGCCCTGCGCCGCAGCCTCTTCATAGCCGGTGGTGCCATTGATCTGGCCGGCGAAAAACAGGCCGTCAATCGCTTTGGTTTCAAAGTTGCTGCGCAGCTCACGCGGGTCGAAGTAGTCGTATTCAATCGCGTAGCCGGGGCGCAAGATGTGTGCATTCTCCAGCCCTTTGATGGAGCGGATCATGGCCAGTTGAATGTCGAAAGGCAGACTGGTGGAAATGCCGTTGGGATACACCTCGTGCGTCGTCAAGCCTTCGGGTTCGAGGAAGATTTGGTGAGCATCTTTGTCGGCAAAGCGGCTGACTTTGTCTTCCACGCTCGGGCAGTAGCGTGGGCCCACGCCCTCGATTTTGCCGGTGAACATCGGGCTGCGATCAAAGCCGGAGCGGATGATGTCATGGGTCTGCTGGTTGGTATGGGTGATCCAGCAAGGCACTTGGCGCGGGTGCATCGAGGCTTTGCCCATGAAGCTGAAGACCGGCATCGGTGTGGTGATGTGGCCGTTGGCGTCTGGCATGCCGTCGCCTGGTTGCTCGATGCATTTCGAATAATCAATGCTGCGGCCATCGATGCGAGCGGGCGTGCCGGTTTTGAGCCGGCCTTGCGGCAGCTTGAGTTCTTTGAGGCGGGCAGACAGCGACACGGCAGGCGGATCCCCTGCCCTGCCAGCGGCATAGTTGTTCAGGCCAACGTGGATTTTTCCATCGAGGAAGGTGCCAGCGGTCAGCACGACGGAGCGGCTGCGAAAGCGGATGCCGACCTGCGTCACAGCGCCCACCACCCTATTGCCCTCAACCATCAGGTCGTCCACCGCCTGCTGGAAAAGCCAAAGGTTGGGCTGGTTTTCCAGCATCCGGCGAATGGCAGCTTTATAAAGCACGCGATCGGCTTGAGCTCTGGTGGCGCGCACAGCCGGGCCTTTGGAGCCATTCAAGATGCGAAACTGAATGCCGCCTTCATCGGTGGCCAGGGCCATCGCCCCGCCCATGGCATCCACCTCTTTCACCAGATGCCCTTTGCCAATGCCGCCAATCGACGGATTGCAGCTCATCTGCCCAAGCGTCTCAATATTGTGCGAAAGCAGCAGTGTGGAGCAACCCATGCGCGCACTGGCCAGCGCGGCTTCGGTGCCAGCGTGGCCACCGCCGACGACGATGACATCAAAAATCTGTGGGTAGTCCATGGGGTGCTTGTTGCTTTCTAACCCTCTATTGTCTCAAATTTGTGATGCGCTATCAAAATAATAGCGGACTGCGTTTGTTTTACGCCGGCTACATGTTACTTTTGCATTGAAGCCAGTGGGCGCTCTAGGCTCGAAACCCTTCGCAAGAGCACGACCCGAGAATGCCGACTGCGCTTGGGGTATGCCACGAAGCGAAGTAAAGGGGGAGCGCCAGCCGAAGGCCAGCGCGGAGGACATTCGCGGAGTGGAACACCCAAAGCGCCGCGACTCAAACGCGCAGCCGCTCTCCCCAAATAGAAGTCGTAAAGCACCAATAATTTAAGCCAAATAAGCACTTAGCCGGC
>JANPAK010000021.1:0-2051 GCA_031429925.1 Variovorax sp. | reverse complement strand
AGCGAGTGACTGCCGCCCACCGCGATATCCGCCACCACGCCGAGGCCCGGCACCATGATCGCCGTCGTCGATGCCGTGGTCGTGCCGTCACCCAACTGACCGGAACTGTTGCTGCCCCATGCCCACACCGTGCCATCGGTGCGCAGGGTCAGCATGTGATTGCTTCTGGCCATCCGCACCACCCCGCTGATGTCGGTCCGCAGCACCGGCTTTGTCGTCGACGCCCAGTCAAACACCCGCCCGTCCGAACGCAGCCCCGAGCTCGCCCCGCTCGCCTGTACCTGCGGACTGACGGTGAAGGCCGGCCCTACTGCGGTGATGACATGGAAGGTCACGCTGAGTGGACCCACGCCTCCCACCGTCAGCGTCGCCGTGGTCTGCGTGTCGGGATTCGCCGACGCGGTCTGCCGCACGCATACCGTCTGGTTATTGGCGATGGTGCCGGCCACGTTGGTGAAGCTGGCCGTGCAGCCGATCGAGTAATCGCCACCCGTCACGCTGATCGGCGTCGGCCCGTTGATGCCGCTGATGGTGATGGTGTTCGACACCGGTGTGCTGTTTACCGCCACATTGGCCTGCGTGGTCAGCGGCGTCAGCGCGTTCGGTGCCGTGTCGCAGGGAATGGTGGTGACACTGAAGCTGCGAGGCCCACCCGCGAGGCCGGCAATGGTGACCGTGACCAGCGTGGTGGTGCCGCAACTGGCGGAGGCCGTCTGCCGCAATGTCACCGACTGGCCGTCGTTGATCGTGCCTGCCAGCGTGGTAAACGCACCCGCATCGATCTTGTAATCCCCGCCGGTGACACTGATCGCGCTGCCGTTGGCGATGCCGCTGATGAGGAGGGTGTTCGACTGTAGTACCGTGTTCAGCGGGATATCGACCCGCGACGTGAAGGTGGTGGCGTTCACATTGAGATTGAGCGTGCCCAGGCCACCCACCCCCAGTACGGCAGTCGGCAGCAAGGAACTGGTGGTGATGGCGCCCAGCGCCCCGCTGCCCCACGCATAGACGCTGCCGTCGGCCTTCACCGCCAGCGAATACTGCGGCCCGGTATTGCCGACCGCGCTCATCGCGATCACATTGGCGAGCCCCACCACCTGTACTGGCGTCAGTCGATTGGTGGTCGTGCCGTCCCCCAACTGGCCCTGGTTGTTGTAGCCCCACGCCCACAGCGTGCCGTCATTCTTCAGCGCCAGCGAGTGGCCCGAGCCGGCGGCAATCGCGGTCACGTTGGCGAGTCCCATCACTTGCACCGGCGTCGTGCGATTGAGGTTGGTGCCGTCACCCAATTGCCCATACAGGTTGTAGCCCCATGCCCACACGGTGCCGTCTGACTTCAATGCCAGCGAGTGATTGCCGTTAAACGTGCCCGACGCAATCGCCGTGACGGTGGTCAGCCCGTTCACCACCACCGGTGTCAATCGATTCGTGGTCGTGCCGTCACCCAACTCTCCATTGGTGTTGTACCCCCACGCCCGCACCGTGCCGTCGGACATCAGCGCCAGCGAGTGACTCGACCCGCCCGCCACCCGCGTCACCCCGGTCAGACCTGTCACCGGCACCGGCGTCAGGCGATTGATATTGTTGGTGCCGTCACCGATCTGACCGAAACCGTTGCTGCCCCACGCCGACACCGTGCCGTCGATCTTCAACGCCAGCGAGTGACTGCCGCCCACCGCGATATCCGCCACCCCGGCCAGGCCCGGCACCATGATCGCCGTCGTCGCGCTCGTCGTCGTGCCGTCACCCAACTGACCGGAGCTGTTGATGCCCCACGCCCATACCGTGCCGTCGCTGCGCAGGGCCAGCAGGTGCCCGCTTCGCGCCATCCGCACCACCCCGCTGATGTCGGTGCGCAGCACCGGATACGTTCCCCACTCAAACACCCGACCGTCCGACCTCAACCCCGCCGCACTCGCGCTCGCCTGCACCTGCGGACTGACGGTGAAGGCCGGCCCTACTGCGGTGATGACATGGAAGGTCACGCTGAGTGGACCCACGCCTCCCACCGTCAGCGTCGCCGTGGTCTGCGTGTCGGGATTCGCCGACGC
>JANPAK010000020.1:0-6192 GCA_031429925.1 Variovorax sp. | reverse complement strand
CGGTGTACCAGGTATAGACTTTGTTCAGTTGCTGCTTGAAGGCAGCGTTGGCCGCGGTACCACCGCTTCCGCCAGTTGAGGGGCTTCCCGCGTTGCTTGCGCTCACGCGTGAGCAACAACGGTTGTTTGTGCAATCGGCATGCCAATGCCGAGCAACCGAATTTGTTTAACTAAAAGGAGACTATGCAATGCAGGTATCAGCAAAGCATCAGGCCTATTGGTCCAAGAACTTGCGCATCACAGCAATTTTGCTGGCGATCTGGTTCGTTGTGACTTATGTGGTCGGATTTTTCGCCCGCGACTTGAACTTTACCTTCTTCGGATGGCCCTTCAGCTTCTGGATGGGTGCCCAAGGTTCACTCGTGATTTATGTTGCCATTATCTGGTTTTACGCCCGATACATGAACAACCTCGACCATGAATACGGCGTTGCCGAAGAGGAGTAAAAAAATGGCTGGAATGTCTCCTTCATCAGGTGGCGTGAGCGTGAGCTCCGCTGCAAATAGTGCTTTTAAAAAGCAACTCAACAAAGTTTACGGCTGGTACACGGGCGGCTTCGTTGCCTTCGTGATCGTGCTCGCTATCGCTGAGCAAATGGGCCTGCCCCGTAACTGGATCGGCTTCATCTTCTTGCTGGCTACCATTGGCTTATATGCCGGTATCGGCGTGATGAGCCGCACCAGCGATGCCGACGAATACTACGTCGCCGGTCGCCGTGTGCCTGCGGTCTACAACGGCATGGCCACAGGCGCTGACTGGATGTCTGCCGCTTCGTTCATCGGCATGGCTGGTACGCTCTACCTCACCGGTTATGGCGGCTTGGCCTTCATCATGGGCTGGACGGGCGGCTACTGCTTGGTGGCTTTGTTCCTTGCGCCCTACATGCGCAAGTTCGGCCAGTTCACCATTCCAGACTTTCTGGGCGAGCGCTATGGCGGCAACGCTGCGCGTTTGGTCGGCGTTTTTGCAGCCATTTTGGTCTCGTTCACTTACGTTGTGGCGCAGATCTACGGCGTCGGCCTGATCACCACTCGCCTCACCGGTGTGGCATTCGAAGTGGGTATTTTCCTAGGCTTGGGCGGCATTTTGGTCTGCTCGTTCCTTGGCGGTATGCGCGCAGTGACCTGGACCCAAGTGGCTCAGTACATCATCTTGATCATTGCCTACCTGATCCCTGTGATCTGGTTGTCAGTGAAGCAAACAGGTGTGCCGATTCCTCAGTTGATCTATGGCTCTCAACTGGCCAAAGTTACTGAGCGTGAGAAGCAGCTGATTGCTGATCCGAAGGAAAAAGAAGTCATCGCGATCTTCAAGAAAAATGCAGACGACTTTGGCGCAAAGCTCAAAGACGTGCCTGCTGCGCTGGCTGCTGACAAGGCCGCTGCTCAGAAGAAAGTGGATGACCTGAAAGCGGCAAATGGCCCTGCTGCCGAAATCACCGCTGCAGAGAAAGCCTTGGCTGCTCTGCCTAAGGATGCGGAGGCTGCTAAGAAAGCTTGGACGGCAGCACAAGCGTCTAATAACGCTCGCGCTCGCCCCTTGGCTGGCATGCCGGCTCACGGACAGCAATTTGCCGGCGATCCGAATGGCGATGCCAAGGCACAGGAAGCTTTTGACGTTTCACGTCGCAACTTTTTGGCTTTGATCTTCTGCTTGATGGTCGGTACTGCCGCCTTGCCGCACATTCTGATGCGTTACTACACCACCCCATCAGTGAAGGAAGCGCGTGAGTCGGTGACTTGGTCTATCTTCTTCATCTTCTTGCTTTATTTCACTGCGCCAGCTTTGGCAGTTCTAGTGAAATACGAGGTCTTCAACGTTCTTGTTGGCACAGAGTTTACGAAGCTGCCAGCTTGGATCGCGGCGTGGAGCAAAGTGGATCCGAGCCTGTTGTCGGTTGTTGACATCAATAAAGATGGCATCATGCAATTGGGTGAAATGCGCATTGGTGGCGACATCATCGTTCTGGCAGCCCCAGAAATTGGTGGCCTGCCTTACGTGATCTCCGGCATGGTGGCTGCTGGCGGCTTGGCTGCTGCACTGTCAACGGCTGACGGCTTGCTGCTGACGATTGCCAACGCACTGTCTCACGACGTGTACTACAAGGTCATTGACCCCAATGCCAGCACGGCTCGCCGTGTGACGCTGTCCAAGATGCTTCTGTTGGTCGTGGCTTTGGCCGCTGCCTACGTGGCCTACCATGTGTATGCTACGAAGCAGGCGGATATCTTGTTCCTCGTCTCGGCAGCGTTCTCGTTTGCTGCAGCTTCCTTCTTCCCAGCACTCGTGCTCGGGATCTTCTGGAAGCGTGCATCGAGTATCGGCGCAATCGTCGGGATGATCGGTGGCCTAGGCATCACTGCTTACTACATGGTCATGAACCATCCATGGATGCGTCAAGTATTCAGTGTGGACAGCCCAGTGTCGCTGTGGTGGGCCATTCAGCCGATCTCTGCTGGCCTGTTTGGCGTGCCTCTGGGCTTTGCGCTGATCATCATCGTCAGCTTGTTCACTCCAGCGCCCAACGCAAAGGTGCAAGAACTGATCGAGCACGTGCGTTACCCCAGCATCAAGGCAGCTTGATCTGTTGTTGATCCGTGATCTGCATTAGCGGGTCACAGATTCTTCCCAAAGCCCGATACAGCTTACGCTGTGTCGGGCTTTCTCGTTTTGCCTCATGTGCGTTTGCGTTCATGGGTGTAATATGGTTGTAAGTTGGTAGACGGGGCAAAAATTGATCGTAGGCAAAACAGCATTAGGTGCGCAGGTCATGAAAGATCGCTCGGTGCCACTTAACGCGCCTCAGCGGTCAGCTTTGATCGTGTGCGATGGTAAGCGCAGTGCCGAGGAGGTCGTGAAAATGACCGGCGCGGTGGGCGTGACGATGTCTGATATTGACGCCTTGATGTCCTTAGGTCTGATTCAAAGCTCGGAAACGTCCGTCCCGGTAGCATCTGCTCCTGTACTCCCTTCAGGTCCCGCCCCTTTACTCGCAACGGCTGAAGTTTCGCAAACCAGTCCTCAACCCACCATCAATTTTTCGGTTGCGCTCAATGAGACCATTTTGGTGTGCTCAAACCTAGGCTTTAAGGGGTTTGGTCTCAATATGGCTTTGGCGGACGTTGATAGCTTGGAAAAGCTCCAAAAGCTGGCGCCAGATATCAGGCGCGTTGCTGGCGACACAAGGTACGCTCCCTTGCATCAAGCGATCTTCGGAAGAGCGCTGTGATCGAGCCCTAAGCGCCTAAATCTACTTCAATCTGCCATTCATGTGAGCACTTGCGACAGCGCACGTTTGTGTGGCCGTAAGCTTTGTCTTGCGACAAAGCGGTGAATAAGCCATAGGCTTTGCATTGCGGGCAATTGGCTTGGTTGGCGATGACTTCGGCGTTCATGAGCAAATACAAGTAGCGGCGCAACGCCCAGATGCCAATGCCGCCGCAGGCCACAATGGCTAAACCATCAAAAAGTTTGTCACTAAAGCTACCGCCGCTGAATGCCTCAAAGGCTGCCATCAGTCCCACGATGCAGAGAAAAGCCAACACCATGTGCGCATGACTGGAAAGCAGTTCCCGTTCGTACCATTTGCGAAAGCCCACTTTGCGGATGCCGTCATACAAGCCCGAATTCAGATAGTTCATCGGTATTGATATTAGCGGTTGTTGACCTGGGCGTCAAAGGCAGCGTGCCTGACAAGCGCTTGCAGGTAGCTTGCCAAAAGTTCACTTTGGAGATACAAAGCGAGTACAGCACTTTACGCTGCAACCCCATCAATCTAAGGAAGCGCACCATGGCAGGCAAGTTTGAGCTCAAAAAATCCAAAAACGACAAATTTTATTTCAGTCTTTTGGCTGGTAACGGACAGACTATTTTGCAAAGTGAGATGTATGAAAGCAAAGCCAGCGCCCAAAATGGCATTGCGTCTGTTAAGAAAAATGCCTCAGACGACGGGCGCTATGACCGCCTGAACAGCAGCAAAGGCGAGCCCTACTTTGTGCTTAAGGCGGGTAACCACCAAGTGATTGGCAATAGCCAAATGTACGCTAGCGAAAAGGCACGAGACAACGGTATTGATTCGTGCAAATCGAACGCGCCAAATGCGCCGGTGGATGATCAGGCCTGATTGCTTTTCTGAGGAAGCAGGTCGTCAGCGCTAGCATGCCTAGCGGCCTTGCAATGGTCAATCTCTCAGGTCAATCAAACAACTCAGCTTGACTCAAGGTGTTTCCTCGCGCATCTTTCTCGGCGAGAGATGGCACATTTGTCAACGGCCATGCGATGTTCAACTGAGCATCGTTCCACACAATGCAGCGTTCAGCAGAAGGCGCGTAGTAGCTCGTCGTTTTATAGAGAAACTGTGCAGTCTCACTGAGAGTAAGAAAGCCATGAGCGAAGCCAGCGGGGATCCAGAGCTGTCGTTTGTTTTCTGCACTCAAGTGGATTCCTATGCATTGACCAAAAGAAGGTGAATTGCGGCGGATGTCCACGGCGACGTCAAATACCTCACCTTCCACAACGCGTACTAGTTTCCCTTGAGCATGCGGTGGCATTTGGTAATGCAGGCCACGCAGAACGTTGCGCTGCGAGAGGCTGTGGTTGTCCTGCACAAATGACACAGGGTGGCCGACAGCTTCTTCAAAGATGCGCTGACTAAAGCTCTCAAAGAAGTGGCCGCGCTCGTCGCTGAAAACTTTTGGCTCAATGAGTAAGACGCCGGGCAAGCGCATTGGAGTGATTTTCACAGTTGCGCCTTGCTTTTGAGCAAACCCAAGAGGTATTGACCGTACGCATTTTTAGCTAAGGGCGCTGCCAATCGGTCGAGTTGCTCGGAGCTAATCCATTGCATGTGGAAAGCAATCTCTTCGGGGCAACACACCTTCAACCCTTGCCGATGCTCGATGGTGGCGATGAATTGGCTGGCTTCGAGCAAACTCTCATGGGTCCCTGTGTCAAGCCAAGCGTAGCCACGCTTCATGATTTGGACATTGAGTTGCCCCAATCGCAGATATGCATCATTGACGGCAGTGATCTCGAGCTCGCCGCGTGAGCTAGGTTTGACCGCTTTAGCGATATCAACGACTTGGTTGTCGTAGAAATACAGCCCGGTTACTGCGTAGTTGCTTTTCGGGGCGCTTGGCTTTTCTTCGATGCTGTTGGCTTTGCCTTGGGCATCGAAGGCGACCACACCGTAGCGCTCGGGGTCTTTGACGTGATACGCAAAGACGGTCGCGCCTTGCTTGTGTTGGTCTGCTGCGCCGAGCAGTTGCTGAAAATCGTGGCCGTAAAAAATATTGTCACCGAGGACGAGTGCACTGGGGGAATTGCCTACGAATTTTTCGCCAATGATAAAGGCTTGTGCGAGGCCATCGGGGCTGGGCTGGATGGCGTACTGCAGATTGATGCCCCATTGGCTGCCATCGCCTAGAAGCTGTTGGTAGCGTGGTGTGTCTTGTGGCGTGCTGATGACGAGAATGTCTCGGATACCGGCGAGCATGAGAGTGCTCAACGGGTAGTACACCATGGGCTTATCGTAGACGGGCAGCAATTGCTTGCTGATGGCGAGTGTGGCGGGGTGCAGGCGCGTGCCGGAGCCCCCTGCAAGGATGATTCCTTTGCGTTGGTTGGTTCGATTAGCGGGCGTGGCGCTCATGCAGCTTCCTTGTATTGTGTTTGCAGCCAATCGCGGTAGCTGCCGTTTTGTACATGGGCAACCCAATCGGGGTTGTCCAAATACCATTGCACGGTCTTGCGGATGCCGGAATCGAAGGTTTCTTTGGGTTTCCAGCCGAGCTCGGTATGGATTTTTTTGGCGTCGATGGCGTAGCGGCGATCATGGCCGGGCCGGTCGGCAACGTAGGTGATTTGGCTGGCATAGGTGGCACCATTTGCGCGCGGGCGCAACTCATCCAGCAAGGCGCAGACGGTTTTTACGATCTCGATGTTGGGCTTTTCGTTCCAACCGCCTATGTTGTACGTCTCGCCTGGTCGACCAGCTTCGAGCACGCGGCGGATAGCGCTGCAATGGTCTTTGACATAGAGCCAATCACGAATTTGCATGCCATCGCCGTACACCGGCAGCTTTTTGCCCGCCAAGCCGTTGACGATCATCAGAGGGATGAGTTTTTCGGGAAAATGGTAGGGGCCATAGTTGTTGGAGCAGTTCGTGGTTAGCGTAGGCAAGCCGTACGTGTG
>JANPAK010000019.1:0-4176 GCA_031429925.1 Variovorax sp. | reverse complement strand
TACAGCCTTCAGCTCGGACTTCATTCCGACTTTTGCGATCGGCACGGCCGAGCGTTACGAGATCGCCGACGAAGGCTGGGGCCCGCGCCCGGTGCCACCCGTGATTGGTCATCCGGAACTGGCTGCGCACATTGCGCAAAGTGTGATTCAGCAAGACTTTGATTTGACCATCGTGAATAAGATGGATGTGGATCATGGCCTGTCTGTGCCTTTGTCGTTGATGTTTGGCGCGCTCGATCCCAAGACGCAAGCATGGCCATGCCCGGTGATCCCATTTGCCGTCAACGTTGTGCAGTATCCTGTGCCCAGCGGCAATCGTTGCTTTCAGCTTGGGCAGGCGATTCGCAAAGCGGTGGAGAGCTACGATGAGGATTTGAAGGTGCAGATCTGGGGTACGGGTGGCATGAGTCACCAGCTACAAGGCGCTCGCGCCGGCCTCATCAACCGCACGTGGGATAACGCCTGGCTCGATCAGATGATCAAAGATCCCGCCGCTTGCGCCCAAATACCGCATATCAACTACGTACGCGAAGCGGGCAGTGAAGGTATTGAGCTGGTGATGTGGCTGATTGCGCGTGGCGCGATGCAGGACGTGGCCGGCGGCAAAGTGCCTAACGTGAAACACCGCTTCTACCATGTGCCTGCTAGCAATACGGCTGTCGGCCATTTGATTTTGGAAAACTGATATGACGATCAACGTAGCACTTGCTGGTGCCGGTGCGTTTGGCACGAAGCACTTGGATGCCCTCAAACTGATTGATGATGTCAAAGTCATCTCCGTGATTGGCCGCGATCTTGCAAAGACGCAAGAGGTGGCTGACAAATACGGCATTGCACACGTCACAGATGACTTGGCCGAAACCCTGAAGATCAAAGATCTCGATGCAGTGATCTTGTGCACACCCACGCAAATGCATGCCTCGCAAACGCTGGCGTGTCTCGCTGCGGGCAAGCATGTGCAGGTGGAGATCCCGCTGTGTGACGTCTACAAAGAAGGGCAAGCGGTCGTTGTTGCCGCGAAAGCTTCCGGCAAGGTGGCGATGTGCGGCCACACACGGCGCTTTAACCCTTCGCATCAGTATGTGAACCAGAGAATCAAAGCCGGGGCTTTCAACATCCAGCAAATGGATGTGCAAACCTATTTCTTTCGCCGCAGCAATATGAATGCGCTGGGGCAAGCGCGCAGTTGGACAGATCATTTGCTCTGGCATCACGCCGCGCATACGGTGGATTTGTTTGCTTACCAAGCCGGCAGCCCGATCGTGAAAGCCAATGCCCTTCAAGGGCCCATTCATCCCGCGCTGGGCATCGCGATGGACATGAGCATTCAATTGCAAGCTGCCAATGGCGCAATCTGTACCTTGAGCTAGAGCTTCAACAACGATGGGCCGCTAGGCACCTTCTTCCGCTACATCGGTGATTCAGCGACCTACATCGCTCGCTACGATGACTTATTTAACGGCAAAGAAGAGAAAATCGACGTGAGCAAAGTGGCGGTGAGTATGAACGGTATCGAGCTCCAAGACCGCGAATTCATCGCCGCCATCCGCGAAGGCCGTGAGCCCAACGGCTCAGTGGCGCAGGTGCTGCCATGCTACGAAGTGTTGCATAATCTGGAGCAACAGCTGAGCTAAATCCATATCTATTTGATAGCAGCCTGCGCAGTTCTTATAGGGGCTGGCAGGCTTTTTTATGAAATCATCGAGATGAAAATATGCCAAATTGGATCTTTTCGAGTTCAAGCCATTGGCTTGGGCTGTATGAACCTTGACCATGCCTACGGACCTTCAGTGAGCGTGGAGCAGGGCGAGCGCATTTTGCTCGGCGCGTTGGATGCGGGCTACGATTTCTTCGACACGGCCACGCTCTATGGCGGTGGCAAGAATGAAACCCGAATCGGTGAAGTATTGAAAAAGCATCGCCATCGCTTGACGCTTGCCAGTAAGTGCGTGATGGCTATCATCCCCGTTGATGGAAAGATGACCCGCGTGATTGATGGCCGACCGGAGACCATCAAACGGCAGTGCGAAGACAGCCTGCGCCGCCTGCAAACTGATGTGATTGACCTGTATTACTTGCATCGCTGGGATAAGAAGGTGCCCATTGAAGACAGTGTCGGCGCACTCTCAGACATGGTGCGCAAGGGCCATATCCGCGCCATCGGTCTTTCGGAGGTGGGCGCGGTCAATTTGCGTAAGGCGCATGCCGTGCATCCCATTGCCGCCATGCAAAGCGAATACAGCCTCTGGACGCGTGATCCGGAGGTTGCAGTGCTGCAAACCTGCAAAGAACTGGGCGTGGGCTTTGTGGCCTTCAGCTCGGTGGCGCGCAAGTTCTTTGGTGGTTTGACGGATATGGATACTCTGGATCCAAAAGATATTCGGCGCACCATGAGCCGCTTCCAAGAGGAAAATCTGAAGAAAAATCTAGCCCTATTGCCACCGATGGAAGCGATGGCAAAGGACATGGAGGTGACGGTTGCTCAGCTTGCGCTCGCTTGGGTGCTTGCCCAGGGCGAACACATCGTTTCGATCCCCGGAACGACGAACGCGCAACATATGCTGGACAATTTTGCTGCAAAAGACATTGAGCTCAGCGCTGTTCAGGTGTTGCAGTTGAATGAAATGATCAACCGCCACAACGTATGCGGCCCTCGATACGATGACCAGTCGCAGTCTGAAGTCGATACGGAAACCTTTGCCTGAACCGGAAATGCCGCCGAGCTTGTTTACACTGTAGGCATGTCTTACGTCGTCACCTCCCCAGAACAACAGATTGATCATGCCCTGAATGTGGGTGCGTTGCAGGAGGCTTTGCAGCTTGTCGCCAGCGTCGAGCAGCAACAGCCCAACAATCCCGGCATCGCGCATCGCTATGGCATCACTCTGCTGCGCTTAAACCGCCCGCATGAAGCCTTTGGCAAGTTCAGCAACGCACTGCGCCTGAATCCGCTCGCCGTAGACACTCGCTTGGCGATTGCCCAGGCATATCTGGCGATGAACGATGGCTGGAGCGCCAGCGCCTGGGTGTCTGATGCGTGCCGTGTTGCGCCGAACCACCCACCGCTTTGGATCCAGCTTGCCCAGTTGCTCTCTAGCCAGAAGCGTGAGGCGGAGTTAGAGCCTGCGCTGCGCTCTGGTGTGGCGGCTAATCCTGAATCGAAGCAAATGGTCGAGGCGCTCGCCGAGTACTACCTCAACCGCAAGCGCTACGCCGACGGTGCAAAAATCTATCCCGATTTGCTGATGCTCGACAGCAAAGACGCCAAAACGTTATTGCATTACGGTTTTTGCCTAGAGCACACGCATGACTTGCCGGCAAGTGTGCAGCGTTATCGTGATGCGATTGCTGTTAACCCCGATTTTCTTGAGGCGCATGTTGACCTGGCTGGCGTGCTCTGGCGCTTGGCGGACTACGCAGGCTCGATGCATCATGCCGAGCAAGCCGTGCGTATTGATCCAAGTCATCCCTACGCGGTGCGCATCTACGGCACCGCTTTGCTCCACCTGAATCGCTTGGATGAAGCAGAAGTGCAGCTTCGTCGGGCTCTCGAGCTCAAACCTGACTTTCCAATTGCCATCATTGACTTGGCCTTGCTGCTGCTGCTTGCTGGCAAGTTTGACGAAGGCTGGCAAGTGTATGAGCGCCGTTGGAGCGACACAGACCGCATGACGCGTCCTGCGTTTTTTCGACCCGAGCTGGAGTGGAAAGGGCCGCATCAGCAACCCGTGGCTGGCAAACGCGTGGTGATCTATGCCGAGCAGGGCTTGGGCGATGTCATCAACTTTGTGCGCTATGCCAAGGTATTGCAAGCAGACGGCGCCACCGTTTTTTGCGTGATTCAGCCCGAACTGATTCCATTGGTGGAAAGCATGCCAGGCGTCATTTGCTTGAAGCCAAATCTCAATATCGAAGCCGATTACCACGTGGCATTGCTGGAGCTGCCGCTGCACTACCGCACGAACTTAAGCAATATCCCGGCAGAAACACCATATTTGCATGCTCCGCAAGACAAAAGTTCCGCGTGGAAGGAGAGGCTTGCTCCATGGGACGGCAAGCTCAAGGTGGGTATTGCTTGGGCGGGTCACTATATCCATGCGAATCACCATAATCGCTCGATGGCGCTCTCGGAATTCAAACCTCTGTTGGAGATGCCGGGTGTGCAGTGCTTCAGTT
>JANPAK010000018.1:0-1863 GCA_031429925.1 Variovorax sp. | reverse complement strand
GCAAATCGCGATAACTCTTGATGCCTTGCTTATAGATCAGGATGTGCCCCGGGCAATTCATCGGCTTGAGCGCGTAATCACGCTTTTCACTCTCGGTGACAAACATGTTTTCGCGGTATTTTTCCCAATGGCCGGTCTTCTCCCACAGGCCTTGATCCAGAATTTGCGGGCCTTTGACTTCTTGGTAGCCGTTGTCGACATACACCTTGCGCATGTATTGCTCGACCTGTTGCCACAGTGTCCAGCCCTTCGGGTGCCAAAACACCGTGCCCGGGCTGTGTTCGTCAATATGAAACAAATCGAGCTCTTTGCCCAGCTTGCGGTGATCGCGCTTTTCGGCTTCTTCAAGCATCGTGAGATACTGCTGTAGCTCTTCTTTGGTTGCCCAAGCCGTGCCGTAAATGCGTTGGAGCATTTCATTGCGATGATCGCCGCGCCAATAGGCACCGGCCACTTTCATCAGCTTGAAGAATTTAAGCTTGCCAGTGGAAGGCACGTGCGGGCCACGGCACAAGTCCTCAAACGCGCCTTCACGATACAAGCTCACCTCTTGGCCTGCCGGGATGCTGCCAATGATCTCGGCTTTGTAGGCCTCGCCCATGGCCTTGAAATGCGCCACCGCTTCATCACGCGGCAGCACACGACGAGTGACCTTCTCGTCTTTGGCGGCCAGCTCAGTCATCTTCTTTTCAATGGCAGCGAGGTCTTCCGGCGTGAACGGGCGTTTGTAGGAAAAATCGTAGTAAAAACCGTTCTCAATCACTGGACCGATCGTGACCTGTGCATCCGGAAAAAGCTCTTTCACCGCATAGGCCAGCAAGTGCGCAGTGGAATGGCGAATCATCTCTAGGCCATCGGCATCTTTGGCGGTGATGATGGACAGCTTGGCATCTTGTGAGATGTTGAAACTCGTGTCGACCAAGACGCCATCCACTTTGCCGCCGAGCGCCGCTTTAGCCAAACCGGCGCCAATCGAAGCAGCCACGTCAAACACGGTGACGGCCTGTTCAAAGCTGCGCTGCGAACCATCGGGCAATGTGATCTGAACCATCTCAAACATCCTCTATACAAACAAATTGGGCATAAAAAAAGCGGCCTAGGAAGAAGCCGCTTACTATGAATTTAGTAGCTATTAGCGCAACAGGTACGCCGGCTTCTGCCAGAATTGGCATGAAGTGGTGGCAGTAGTTCGCGGTGTCATAACCTGCATTGCCTTTCCCGAGCCTTGTGCGTTAAAAATGAGGATTTTACCCCAGTCGAATTGACGCGCTGCCTAGGAAGCGTCGTTCAACGCGGCACCCGCGCGAACACTTCATCCATTGGTTCGCCATAAATCCGCTCGATCCGCGCTTCTAAAGGAGGATGGGACGCGAGTCGCTCAGCCAAAAAACCATGTAGTTCAGCGGAATCAACCAGCAGCATGTGCTGCACCAAGGGGTTGGTCGGCATGGGCCGAACGCCTTGCCGCTGTAGATAAAGCACTTTTCGCAAGGTGCGCCCTAGACCCTCTTTATTGCGCGTCCATTGAATCGCACGCGCGTCGGCCAAATATTCACGCTCGCGGCTCACCGCACTCTTGAGCAACTGCCCGGCTAGGTGCCCCAACCAGCCGCACACCATCACGGCTAGCCCAAAAAGTGCCCACGGAGCGCGCTGACCGCTATGCGCATCAGGCTCCCAGGCGCTACGGCCAAAGTTAAAGAGCATATCGAGCCCGCCCACCATGCCAGCCAATCGCATATTGAGCAAGGTATCACCTTCGCGCAAGTGGCTCAATTCATGCGCAACCAATCCCTCTAGTTCGTCCCGGGTGAGCACCTGCAAGGCACCATCAGTGACGACGATGGCCCAATCCGTGGGCCG
>JANPAK010000017.1:0-3222 GCA_031429925.1 Variovorax sp. | reverse complement strand
CCGCAGACTTGGTGGAGGGCTTTGGCGGCGATATGCAAATGCAGCAGGTGCTGGCGGAGCTGCGCGTGCGCTTGGGCGAGCGCGCGACGCTGGCGCGCAAAGTCAATGGCGAGGAAGGCCTGTGGGTTGGCTTCGGGATTGACGACGAAAAATTTTGGCTGCAAACCGATCTATCTCGGCTCAGCCCAGTATCGGGCCGCGCTTGGGCGATTTGGCTCACAATCGCCGCCCTGCTCTCGCTCACTGGCGCAGCCATGATTGCTCGGTTGATCAACCGGCCGCTGAAGGCTTTGTCTTTTGCGGCAAGCCGGGTGAAAGATGGCGATTTTGATGCCAGCCGCTTGAATGAGGATGCTGTCACCAGCGAAATCCGTGAGGTCAATGCGGGCTTTAACCGCATGGCCGATCAGTTGGCCAAGATCGATCAAGATCGCGCAGTGATGCTCGCTGGCATCTCACATGATCTGCGCACACCGCTGGCTCGCCTTCGCCTGGAGACCGAGATGAGCGTGGCAGACGATGCCGCACGCAACCATATGGTGGCCGATCTTGAGCAGCTCGATGGCATCATCGATAAATTCCTCGATTACGCTCGCCCCACCGATCAGCAACACCTGCGGCCGGTGGCGCTCAACGATGTGATTGAAGCTTGCGTGTTGGCGATTCAGCAAACCGATGATTTCCAAGTCAAGCTGGATCTGCCCAGCGACTTCCATGTGATGGGCGATGAAGTCGAAATCACCCGCGTGATCACCAATCTGGTGGAAAACGCGCGCAAATACGGCAAAGATCCGCTGACACAAATCACCAGGCTTGATATTGCTGCACGCGAGCGCGATGGCTGGGTGATGCTGAAGGTGCGCGATCATGGCCCCGGCGTGAGCCCGGACACCATCAAGCATCTGACCAAGCCCTTCTTTCGCGGCGATGTGGCGCGCACGGCCGCCACCGGCGCTGGCTTGGGGCTGGCCATCGTGGAAAAGACCATTCAGCGCTTAGGGGGAAGCTTCATTCTTAGCAACTCCTCCACCGGTGGCTTAGCTGCCAACATCCGCCTACCCTCTGCAAAAAGATAAACTTGTTGACACTGAATTGAGCTAAGGTTACAAACTATTCATGGGGGGTCTAGACCAATTGGGGTGTAGCGAGATCCGAATAGAGATTTTGAAAAAGATTCAGATACCGACAGACTTGGGAGTCTTCACTGCGCAGGTCTTTGGCACGCGTGGCGATTGGGTTGTTTGCTGGCCAACCCAATTGAGCACCGCTGAATCGATGATGGACTTTGCTCTGAGCTTGGCGCAAGACTTCAGAGTCGTCATCTGTGACTCTCCCGGCTTTGGTGACAACCAAAGCGTGACTTACACCAATAACATCAACGAGCTGACGTATTTAGCGCATCGGATGCTGAGCAAGCTGGGTATTGATCGTTGCCACTGGGTGGGCCACAGCGCAGGCGGCGTGGTCGGCGCATCGATCCACACGGCTTTGCCAGCGCGCCTGATGAGCTTGACGCTGGCCTCAACGCCCATGCTCAGCCAAGGCCGTTTCAAGCTACATATCGCCGCTAGCACAGCCCTTCTTTCGGGATCGCGGCTAGGCAGACGCTTGCTCGCTTCGCGCGCATCCCACGAAACCGGCTCTAGCGACGCGCAGGAGAAAGCCTTGGTGAGCGCCTACCTGACCAAAACCTTCGATAGCGCCACGCCCAAGACTTTAAGCCGCCTGCGGCCGCTGGACGGCGCGAGCGTGCGCCGCACCTTCGAGCGACTGAGCGCCAATCTGCTTCCGATCCTCGTGCTTTGCGGCAGACACGACGCGATCGTTCTCCCGCGCGATCAACGCACCGTGGCCGAAATCACACAAGCGAACTTTGTCGACCTCGATTGCGGGCATATGAGCCTCCTGGTGCAGCCGGATGCGTGTGGGCATGCCTTCAAACGCTTTGTGCAAAACCTGCCCCAGGGAAGCGATTGGCGCGAAACCAAAGGCCTGCCTTTCGCAGCTTAAGCGCAGCGTGCCGCTCGGCCGCTAAACGCTCAACGCTCAATGGTGATAGTAGCCACGCGGCTGCGAATACACCACTGCACCGGGGTAGCGATGGCCATGCTTATGCCATTTCTTTAAATGCCCAGGCGGGATGGCATACACAGGCTGCGCATAGACAACCGGTTGATACACCCGCTGATACACCACAGGAGGCGGCGCATACACCACAGGCGGCGGTGCGTAAATCACTCTGGGCGCGGGGCGCGGTGAGCCCACCGTCACCGTCCAGCTCACATCGCCAGCAAATGCTGCGCCAGCGGTGAGCGCCGTAGCTGCAACAGCAGCCGTCATCCATGCTTTCATGATGATCTCCTTTGAAAAGCAGTGTCCTTACAACGGCTGTCAAGCGCAGGGCGTTGTCCTATCGGCTGTAAATGGGGTATCTGGCTGTAATCAAGCTGTCATGCCGCCTAAAATCGGGGCATGACCGTTAATAGCTCCCCGAAATCTCCCGCCGCCCCAGAAGCCCATAAGCCCAGCAACTTCCTGCGCCAGATCATTGAAGCCGATCTCGCCAGCGGCAAACACAGCTCTATCGTCACCCGCTTTCCGCCCGAGCCCAATGGCTATCTGCATGTGGGCCATGCTAAGAGCATTTGCCTGAATTTCGGCCTCGCCCGCGATTACAAAGGCATCTGCAACCTGCGCTTTGACGACACCAACCCCGAAAAAGAAGAAAAAGAATACGTCAACAGCATCATCGATGCCGTCAGCTGGCTCGGCTTCGGCTGGGGGGTAGAACGCAAAGGCAAAGAGCTGTATGCCAGCGACTACTTTGACTTCATGTATGCCGCTGCCGAACACCTCATCGAGCGCGGCCTCGCCTACGTAGACGAGCAAAGCGCAGAAGAAATGCGCGCCAACCGTGGCGACTTCAACACCCCCGGCACGCCCAGCCCCTTCCGCAGCCGCACGCCTGAGCAGAATTTAGAGCGTTTTAGGGAGATGGCCGGTGCAAAACATGCCGATGGCGCTATGGTTTTGAGAGCAAAGATTGATTTGGCCTCCCCCAACATCAACCTGCGCGACCCCGCCATCTACCGCATCCGCCGCGCCACGCATCACAACACCGGCGACACATGGTGCATCTACCCGATGTACACCTTCGCTCACCCCATCGAAGACGCGCTAGAAGGCATCACCCACAGCATCTGCACCCTAGAGTTTGAAGAC
>JANPAK010000016.1:0-2340 GCA_031429925.1 Variovorax sp. | reverse complement strand
CGATGAACATCAATGCGAGCCAGAACATGTCGTTTAACTTGTATTTAATTTGACAGTTTTGCATATTAACTCGGCAAGCGGTCAGATTAACTCGGGGAACGTAGTCGGCGGGAGAATGGCTCTCTACCTAGCGAATTGCGCTAAAGGTCTTGTTTCATACAGTATTAAATTCGTGTGAAAAGCTGCACAACATATTTCATATACTTCCAGCCAAAGTCGGCATTTTCCGGTGTCATTCCCGCAGAGTGAACGAATGCCTGAAAATGGCCGTTTGCGAGCCTTAACGATTTAGTTCAGCAGCTGCCGGGAAGGCAGTCCGCTGGAATGATTTGTAGGCCTCACATGAGCCAGGCGAATGCCTGCTTGAGCTTTGCCACAGGTTGTTCGTCGATAATCTGATCGTGGGCAACTATCACCTGCTTTACGGGCAATGAAAGCAGCGGGGACACGGACCGTGCCAAGGCTTTCTTGTCCTTTGTTGCCAGCTTCATGGTTCTTGACATCCCGAGCTGGCCACGAACGCCGAGGAGCTTCGAAACCAATGCGGTAATGCCCCGGTTCGTTTCCGCGAAGCAGAAGAGTAGGTCGGTAACTACCAACGTGCCGGTGTCGCTGTGAAACCAAACCGTTTCGTTCAGTATGGGTAGGCCTTCGATGAAGAAGCCTTGGATCTCGGAGTTCCATGGAACTTCACCCGATATCTGTGGAAACCGGTTGAGGTCTGGACGCTTCAACTGTAGGCCGGGAGCAATGAAGCCTTGAGCCGACGGGTAGGCGTTAAGGAACGAGAGAAAGAAGAGATGGTGGCTCTTGTTCGGAGCGATCACGTAACGGACGGTTCCGACCTTCTGCAGTTCCTCGATCAATTCACGCGTGGGCGAGATCGGCGAGTGGACCCATAGTGACCCATCTCGAAGCCGAACTACCGTCATTCGGGTCGTGAGAGAGATCGGGCCAAACTTTAGTGGCTGCTGTGCATGCCAGACTGAGTTGGGAACTATGCAGGTGAGCAACATGGTGTGGTTTGTGAGGCCGAACTTGTATTTAATAGACGGGTTTGCTGATTAATTCGGGCGTGTCGCCGCTTAATAGGGACGTTGGCATCGGCCTGGAACCCGCGCCCAGTTTGGTATCAATTTCGGGTGAAAAGTGTCAATCCGAGATTACCATTCTTACGATCGATTTTCGTCACAATGTTTCAGGCAGAGGAACCGCTAGTTGATGTCCGCTATGCGGAAAATTGGAGCACGACGATGACAGACAGGTTATGGCCGATTGTGATCCTAGACTGGATTAACCCGCAACACGTAATTCAAGTTTCTTTCCTAATGCCTGGAACGCTTCCACTAGGCCATCGATTTTTGTCGGGTGACGGAGATTAGTCAGGCGATTTACTGCTTGCGGTGAAGTTCCGAGTAACCGCGCCAAATCGGCAGGACGCACGTTTTGCGCAAGCATTTCATTTAACAGAAGCACCTTTGCAGACATGCTCGCTGGCAGGGTGACTGCTTGCTGTCCGCGTTTGGCTGGACTCGGCATCGGAACGCGACGGCCATCCTCGAAATAGAATTCGAGAGCACTCTCAAGCGCTTCAAGCGCGAGAATCAAAACCTTCGCTTCGACGTGCGCGCTGGATGTTGCTTCAGGAATATCGACGAAGGTCAACAGCAGCGAACCATTCGTGTCCTTCTTCAATTTGATCGGATAGGCGAGCATACTTTTTCCTTCATTTTAGGCCGAGGTCTTTCTTGATCTTTAGCACCAACCCTTGGCCAATTTCCTTGGCACCGTGATCCGGAAAGATTGTTTACCGATCGTTCAGGTAAACCTTGAAATGGCTTCCCTTAGCCGACTTGAACACAGCGCCCTGTTGCGTTAACCACTTACGAAATTCGCTGTATTTCATTGGCTAATTATAAACATAATTGTTTATTAGTGGGAATCGCGTTAAAACTCTTGATTCACTTTCGCATTTATAAAGCCGAAGTAAGAATGGAAATTTGTTGGAGATTAGGAATTTTGTAACGCGTTGCGAGCGACCGCTATGCGGAAAACTAGAGGCAGCTGCTGAATGTCAGGTAGTGGCCGGGGCGGCATTGCACCGGTGCGGCAGAGACTGAAAAGTTGTTTTCTTGAAAACGTGATCAATGGACGAACGGGTTTATCAGTTCCACTCCTGTTCCCTGAAAGTCTTCCAGATTTCTGGTTACAACTTTCAAATCGTAGATCAGCGCAATCGCTGCAATCTGTTTGTCAATCGGATGCTGGTGATTTGGTGACATTAAGCGCCCCCACACCTGGGCGCATTCTTCGTCGAAAGATAACACTCTATCGGCATAA
>JANPAK010000015.1:0-9401 GCA_031429925.1 Variovorax sp. | reverse complement strand
AGGGCGCGTTCATCCAGTGCTTTTTTGAGCGGCGGGACGACGAAGCTTTTTGTGAACCACACGAACATGAGGAACACAATGATCTGAATGATCAGGGTGGCGTTGATATTCACAACTAATTCCTTCCGATGAGTTTGTTACAGGGCATCCCGAAGGATGTTGGTGTTGACGGTCAAATGGCCTGCCAACACCTCAACAAACAACGGAAATTACTTCACCAAACGGGCGATTTGGCCCAGGAATGGATTGGCAGTGGCGAACCACAGAGCAATACCGGTACCGATAATGAACGCAGCGTCAATCAGACCTGCCAGCAAGAACATCTTGGTCTGCAGTTCGCCCATCAGCTCAGGCTGGCGTGCGGCGGACTCAAGATACTTGGAACACATGATGCCAATACCGATACAAGCGCCGAGAGCGCCCAAACCAATGATCAGGCCGGTGGCGAGGGCGACAAAGCTAATAACTTCCATGATGACTCCTAAGTGTGGATGGAAAGGTTGAGGTAAAAACGAAAAATATTCAGGTGTGGAAAAAGTTGCAAATCCTAATGTGAGTCATGCGCTTGACCCAGATACACCAAGGTCAGCATCATGAACACGAAGGCTTGCAGCGTGATCACCAGAATGTGGAAGATCGTCCAGGCTAGGCCTGCTACGACATGAATCAGGGTGACAAACAGGCCGGTGCCTGAGAGCGCAAATGAACCACCGAGCAAGGCGATCAACATAAAAATCAGTTCGCCGGCATACATGTTGCCGAAAAGTCGCATGCCATGAGAGACGGTTTTGGCAACGAATTCGATCATCTGCATGGCGAAATTGATCACGCCGAGGATGATCGCAAAAATCGGGTTCTTACTGGTGCCGAAGGGGGCAGAGACCAGCTCATGCGCCCAGCCGCCAGCGCCTTTGATTTTGACGTTGTAATAAATACAGATCATCAACACGCCAACAGCCATACCCATGGTGACGGACAGATCAGCGGTGGGCAAGACGCGCATGTAGTCTTTGAATCCAAGCGCCGGGCCAACAGAATGCCAGATGGTGGGAATCAAATCCACCGGGAGCATATCCATGAAGTTCATCAAGAAGATCCAAACGAAGATCACCATGGCCAGAGGCACAACGAATTCACGGCTCTTGGCGTTGTGCACGATGCCTTTGGCTTGGCTGTCGACCATTTCATAGATCATCTCGACCAAGCCTTGCAGCCGGCCAGGCGCGCCCGAAGTGGCGCGGCGTGCGGCGAAATACATGAAGGCGCAGGCGAATATGCCGATGGTGATAGACCAGAACACCGAATCCATATTGATGACGGAGAAGTCAACAACTTCGGTCTGCGTTTTGTTTTGCAGATGCGTCAGGTGGTGAACGATGTATTCACCGGAGGTAGGTGCTTGTCCGCTGGTCGCCATGTTTGTCAGTCTCTAAGCTAAATCAATTCAAATTTTTGTGGGCTTCGATCTTCAACCTAGCCCGGTAGGCTTGGGTTTGACGATCGCCGCCACGAAATACACTTTCATCGTCAAGATCAAGCCCACCAGCAGCGCAGGCCAACTTAAGTTAGCTATCAGGCTGGGTGCGAGCATCAGCATGCCGATACTCAAACCAATCTTGACCATCTCCCACAGCATGAACGCCATAGCGCCCGACACTGCATTCATGCGCGACAGTGGTGACGTCATGCCCCGCGCAAGCACTGCGGCGGGGAGGGCGACGGCCAAACTGCCATAGGCTGCTGACAGTGCCGTGGGTGTATCGAACATGATCAGAGCGATCAGACCAATCACCACAGCTGCCATCAGCATCCAGCGCACGACCCGCCAGGGAGAGATGGCGGGCTGGTTTTTGCGCAACTGGGCGGCATCTTCATGCGACCAGCTGCGAAAAGCCGGTTCTTTGTTGACTTCTTCATCGGGCAAGGACGGCGGCAGTGTTTTCACAGTAGTAACCAACCCGTCACCCAATAAAGCGATTTCAGCAAAGCTCACGATTATAAGTTGAATCTACGTAGAAACCCACACGTACGTACTGACATCCCCTCAAGTGCACAATCATGCACATGATCACCTTTATCAAACTTCTTCATCTGGCCGCCGGCATCGTCTGGCTCGGCGGCATGGCCTTCATGCTTTTTGCACTGCGCCCGGCGCTGATCGCGCAACTCGAAGGGCCAGCGCGTCTGAGCTTCCTCGCTCAAGTGCTTCAACGCTTCTTTGCTATTGTTTTGGGTGCAATTGTGGTTCTGTTGCTCTCCGGTTTGCACCTTTACGGCGCGGGCGCCAAGGCAGTCGGCATGGCCAGTATTCCGCTGGGATGGCATCTAATGTTTGGCCTAGGAATCACGATGATTTTGGTCTTTGGCCACATTTATTTTGCGGGATTTAAGGGCTTAAAACGCGCTGTGGCGGCAGCCAATTGGCCGGTGGCAGCCGGCAAGGCAGCGCAAATTCACAAAATGGTCGTGTTGAACTTCATTTTGGGCTGCTTGGCAGTGGCGGCAGTTCGCCTGCTCTGAGCACGGCTTGAAAATGCTGGTCTTGAAGACAATTCGGCCTCTTGCCTGCATATTTGCTGCGCAGATTGCTATCAAATTAGTAGCGATCTGCGCCCTCTTTACTCTTGTATCCTGCGCCACGGTGAACGAAGATTACAACGCGGCCAAAACGCACCATCGCGTCGAGGGTTTTCAAAATAACTACACCACAGCGACAGATAAGCCGCAAAGCGAGTTTCTACGCTGGCAGTGGGAACGCGCCCGCGCTGGCCTGCCCAAGCCACCGCAGCAGCGCACTGCCGTCATGGCGCCGGATCTTAAGTTTGTAAGCACCAACAACGGTGCAATGCAGCAGCCGGCAATCACTTGGATCGGCCATGCCACGATGCTCGTGCAAATGGGCGGCCTCAATGTCTTGACTGACCCCATCTTTTCTGACCGTGCCTCGCCGGTGAGCTTTGTCGGCCCCAAGCGCTACCAGCCCCCGGGTATTGCGTTCAAAGACCTGCCGCGCATTGACGTGGTACTGCTCTCCCACAATCATTACGACCATCTGGACACAGCGAGCGTCAAAGCCTTGAACCAGCAGATCGGCGGGCCGCCACTGTTCATCGTGCCGCTGGGCGTCAAAAAGTGGTTTGCAGCTGAAGGCATCGCCAATGTGCAGCAAATGGATTGGTGGGACCAGCAAACCGTCAAAACCGCCACTGGCCAAGTGGAGGTCCATTTCACGCCGGTCCAGCACTGGAGCGCCCGCTCTATAAGTGATCGCCGCGCCACGCTCTGGGGCGGCTATGCCCTTTTTGCCAGCGATGTCCATCTGTACTTCAGCGGCGACACGGGCTATTCCAAAGACTTCCTCGACACCCGTGAGCGCTTTGCCGCCCGCCAGACCGACGCCCTAGGCGGCGGATTTGATATGGCCTTGATCGCCGTCGGCGCCTATGAGCCGCGCTGGTTCATGAAAGAGCAACACGTCAATCCCGAAGAAGCTGTGCAGATCCATCTCGACCTCAAGGCCAAGCGAAGCGTCGGCGTGCATTGGGGCACGTTCGATCTGACGGACGAATCGCTGGATCAACCGCCTAAAGATTTAGCAGCAGCCCGCGCGGCGAAAAAACTTCCTCAAGAAGCGTTTGACGTGATGGCGATTGGGCAGACTTTGAAATTGCCGAAGCGCCGGCCTGCTTTGTAAGAATTTTAAGCAGATCGCCTTCGCATTTCCTGCGAATTTGCTACTAATTTCATAGCATTCTGCGCAATAAATACGCAGGCCACCCACTCAAAACACCACAAAATTACTCCGCCGGCTTGATATTGAGCTCCTGCGCCAAACGCTGCCAACGCGCGGTGTCGCCTTCCACCATGGCCTTCATTTCAGGGGCGCCACCTGCCGCAGGTGTGAGTGCGAGGACAGCCAGCTTTTCTTTCACATCAGGCATGCTCAGCACTTCGCCCATCGCTGCGGCCAAGCGGGCGGTGACGGCGGCTGGCATCCGAGCCGGGCCCATGAGGCCAAACCATTGTTCGTAGTCCATGCCGGGTACGCCTGCCTCTTGAAAGGTGGGCACATTCGGGTAATCGGGGTGACGGCGGTTGCCCGTGACGGCCAGAGGCACGAGCTTGCCGCTTTTGACATGGCTTCCAGCACTGGTCATGGTGGTGATGAAGCTGTTGACTTGGCCGCTCATCAAATCGATCATGGCGCGCGAGCTGCCTTGGTAGGGCACGCTGATGAATTTGATGCCGCTGCGCGCTTTGAACAGGTCAACCACGACCGAGCCGGTGCCGGCGATCGCCATCGAGAGTTTGTCGGGGTTGGCGCGCGCGTAGCGCAGCAGCTCTTGCGCCGTCTTGGCTTCAAAGCCGGGATGCGTGAGCAAAAATGCGGGTGTCTTGCCAATCAGGGATATCGGCGTGAAGTCGCGCACGGCGTCGTAGGGCATTTTGGCGGTGTAGATCGGGGTGCTGGCGTGGAACACATCCACCAACACGAGTGTGTAGCCATCGGCCGGCGATTTGGCCACGAGATCGGTGCCAATCATGCCGCCTGCGCCGCCTTTGTTGTCCACAACCACGCTTTGCTTGAGCACTTGGCCGAGCTTGTCTGCGATCAAGCGCCCCGTGCCATCGGAACTGCCGCCGGCTGGAAAGGGCACGACGATTTTGATCGGTTTATTAGGAAAGTCCTGCGCGAATGCGCTTAAACCTGTGCCCGCAGCGAAGGAGCCGGCGATGGTGAGTTTGAGGAGTTTTCGGCGGCTAGTCATGATGTCAACATCCTTGCTTTGGGTTGGTGGAGCCAGTGTAGTTCGGATGCCACGAACAGGCGAATTCTTCGTAAGGATTTTTAAGCAAATCGGCAAGTCTTCTCCAAAATCATTTTGCCGAATGCTATTTAATTTATAGCACGCTCGATTCAAGACTCAGTCGCCCGCGCGTCCTCGCGAATCATGTCGACAGCTTTCTCGCCAATCATGATCGTCGGTGCGTTGGTGTTGCCGCTGATCAAATGCGGCATGATCGATGCGTCAACCACCCGCAGCCCCTGCATGCCGTGAACCTTTAAGCGGGCATCGACGACATCCATCGGGCCGCTTCCCATGCGACAGCTGCCGACCGGGTGATAGATCGTGTCGCCGTGGGTACGGATGTAGCTTTCGATTTGTGCATCGGTTTGCGCGGTGGCCGACATCGGCAACTCTTTTCCGGCAAACCCAGCCAAAGCAGGCTGATTCAAGATGCCGCGCATGATTTTGAAACCTTTGACCATGCGCTGAACGTCGTCGGCATCTTGCATAAAGGCGGGGTCAATCAGCGGCGCGGCCAGCGGATCGTTGCTGGCCAAGGTGACGCTTCCTCGGCTCTTGGGGCGCAGAACGCAAACGTGGCATGAATAGCCATGCCCCCAAGTCGGGGTGCGGCCATGATTGATCAGCTTGCCGATGACGAAGTGAAATTGCAAATCGGGTCGCGTTTCCTCGGATGAGCTTTTGATGAAGCCGCCCGCTTCGGCAAAATTCGTGGTGAGCATGCCAGTGCGCAGATCGCGCCATTCAAAAATGCCGCGAAGGGCATTGAGCATGCCTTTGAATGAGAGGCCGAGCAAATCTGACAGATGCGGCGCGTTATACACCTGCGTGGCGTCCATGTGATCGTGTAGATGCTGCCCCACGCCAGGCAAATCATGAGCAACGGCGATGCCTCGCTCTTGCAGATGAGCGCCCGCGCCCACGCCTGAGAGCATGAGCAACTGCGGCGACATAAAAGCTCCTCCGCTCAGGATCACCTCGCGCGAAGCTCGAACGGTTTTGAGCTCTCCGCCGTGGCGGTATTCCACACCCACAGCCTTTTTGCCTTCTAGCAACACACGGGTCGCATGAGCACCTGTGATCACCTGTAGATTGGGCCTACTCAAGTTCGGCGTGAGGTAGCCTTTGGCGGCGCTCCAGCGCTCGCCGTTTTTATGCGTCACCTGATACATACCCATACCCTCTTGGCTCTCGCCGTTGAAGTCATGGTTGATGCGGTAACCGGCTTGGCGACCTGCTTCCACGAATATCGGGCCAAAACGGTTGGGCGTGGTGAGGTCCTTGACGTTAAGCGGGCCTCCCGTGCCATGCAGCGCATCAGCGCCGCGCTCATTGTTTTCGGAGCGCTTGAAATAGGGCAGCACGTCATTCCAGCCCCACCCGCTATTGCCCTGCGCTGCCCAATCGTCATAGTCTTCGCGCTGACCGCGAATGTAAATCATGGCGTTAATAGAGCTAGAGCCGCCCAAGACCTTGCCGCGCGGCTGATAGCCTTTGCGGCCATTCAGGCCGCTTTGCGCCACCGTCTCCAAACTCCAATTTGCTGTTTTTGTTCGGGCCATGAGGGCCAAGCCGGCCGGGCAATGAATCAGCACCGAAGAATCGACAGGGCCGGCTTCCAGCAACACCACCTTGACGCTGGGATCTTCGCTCAGGCGCGAAGCCAATACACAACCGGCCGAACCGCCGCCAACAATCACGTAATCAAACATAGTGCTCTCCTGTGCCCATATTAGGCAGAACTGCACCCCGTTTTCAGTGCGGATGACCAGAAATACCTCGGGTTTACCCGAATTTAGGGCCTTTGGCTTTACTTTGCGCGCAGATCAAGCACGCGCTTGGCCTTGCCTGCACTGCGCTCAACGCCGCCCTCAGCGCGCAATTCAATCACCGCCGACGAGCCAATATAGGTCTTGATATCGTTCGAGAGCACTTTGGAAGCGGCACGCGCGGCTTCTGAATCGATTGCAATACCCGGCTTGGTTTCTACGGCAACCGTCAGCGCGTCCATCGGGCCGTCTTTGCTCAAGATGCACTGGTAGTGCGCACTGAGCGCCGCTTGCTTCAAGATCAGCTCCTCGATCTGCGACGGAAAGACATTGACGCCGCGCACGATCATCATGTCATCGGAGCGGCCGGTGATTTTTTCCATGCGCCGCATGGTGCGCGCGGTGCCGGGCAGCAGGCGCGTCAAATCGCGGGTGCGGTAGCGGATGATGGGCAGGGCTTCTTTAGTCAGACTGGTGAACACCAGTTCGCCGAACTCACCATCGGGAAGGACGGCGCCCGTCTCCGGATCGATGATCTCGGGGTAGAAATGATCTTCCCAGATCGTGGGGCCGTCTTTTGTTTCCACGCATTCATTGGCGACGCCGGGGCCCATGACTTCGGACAGGCCGTAGATGTCCACGGCTTGAATGTTCAGGCGCGCTTCGATGCTCGCGCGCATCTCATTGGTCCACGGCTCAGCGCCGAAGATGCCAATGCGCAGGCTGGTGCTGCGCGGGTCAATGCCTTGGCGCTCCATCTCATCGGCAATGGCCAGCATGTAGCTGGGCGTGACCATGATGATCGTGGGCTTGAAATCCATGATGAGCTGTACTTGCCGCTCGGTCTGCCCGCCGCCGAAAGGCACCACGGTAAGCCCCAGCTTCTCGGCGCCATAATGCGCACCCAAACCGCCGGTGAACAGGCCATAGCCGTAGCTCACATGCACCATGTCGCCGGGCCTGGCACCTGCTGCGCGGATGGAGCGGGCCACAAGGCTTGACCACATGTCAATGTCGCTTCGTGTGTAGCCAACCACGGTGGGTTTACCGGTGGTTCCGCTGGAGGCATGAATGCGCACGCACTGCTCGCGCGGCACAGCAAACATGCCAAACGGGTAGGCATCGCGCAAATCTAACTTGGTCGTGAACGGAAACTTGGCCAAATCAGCGAGCGACTGCACATCAGCGGGTTTGACGCCAGAAGCATCCCATTTGACGCGATAGACGGGTGAGTTTTCATAAGCGTGAGCGAGCGTCGATTGCAAGCGCTTGAGTTGCAAAGCGCGTAGCTCTGCAAGTGGTGCTTTCTCGATCGATTCCAGTGAAAACGAATTTTTTTCAAGCATTTTTGGCCTCTTGCCCTTATAAATACTGCGCAGAATGCTATTTATTTTATAGCGACTGACTCATACCTACGGCAGGACGGTGCCCGCAATTTGCGCAGATTTCCCGCGAAACATCGCAATGACGTCACCGTCTTGGTTGCTGACCTTCATGTCATAAACACCATGACGTCCAGACAGTGTCTGCTCCAAGCCTTCGCAGGTCAGCACATCGCCGAGCTTGCCGGGCTTGAGGAATTCGATACTGCAACCAGCGGCCACCGCAACTTTGTTGTGTGAATTGCAGGCAAATGCAAAGGTGGAATCAGCGAGCGTGAAAATGAAGCCGCCGTGGCAAATCTTGTGGCCATTCAAATGCAACGCTTTGATCTCCATGCTCATGCGCGCATAGCCTGGCTTGCATTCGAGCAACTCCATGCCTATCGTTTCGCGCGATGCAACGTCCGCGGCAAACATCGCTTGCCCAACGGCATGTGCAGTTTCCAAAGGCGTCATGCTCACTGCCCTTTGAACTGCGGTGCACGCTTTTGCAAGAAGGCGCTCACGCCTTCGATGTAATCATCGGTCATGCCCATCGCCGATTGCGCATCGCGCTCCATATCGAGCTGCTGATCGAAGCTGTTGGTGTGGGCGCTGCGAAGTAAGCGGCGGGTCTCGACCAAGGCCTTGGTGGGCATCTGTGCCAATTTCTCGGCCAAGGCCAGCGCCGCCCCAAGCGTATCGTCTTGCACATCCCAAATCATGCCGAACTCTTTGGCTTGCGCCGCTGAGAGCTTGTCCCCCGTGAGCGCCAGGCCCATGGCGCGCGCCAGCCCTAAACGCTGGGGCAGCAACCAAGAACCGCCCGCGTCGGGAATCAGCCCGATTTTGCCAAAGGCCTGCACAAAGCTGGCGGCGGGCACAGCAATGACCATATCGCAGCTCATCACCAAAGACGCACCCGCGCCGGCGGCGACGCCATTGACGGCGCAAACCGTGGGCATACGCAAGTTCATCACAGCGCGTGCCGTGGGGTTGAATTGGGCCTCTATGACCGGGCCGGGGTTGGCCCGCTCCTTCAGGCCCGGGCCGGGCGTGAAATCAAAGCTGCCTAAATCCGCCCCAGCGCAAAAGCCGCGCCCAGCGCCGGTGATCACACAAGCGCGAATCGCTGCATCGCCGCTCGCCTTGGCAAGCGCAGCGCGAAGGGCTTCGTGCATTTCAGGCGTGAAGCTGTTGAGTGCGGCAGGGCGATTGAGTGTGATCAATGCGATCTTGGCGCTGCCCGCCTCGCGTTCTTCGTAGAGAACTGTGGAATCAGCGGTAGGTTCAGTCATGTTTATCTCCTGAACACAATTTACACGAAAAAGTAATTGGCCAACCAGTGCGACGGTAAATACTGACGGTAGGTGCTTTTTGTCCTGTGCACCGCTATCATCTGCCTATGACATACGAACTCCTCCTCCTTGACACCCTCGGCAGCGTGGCTCGCATCACGT
>JANPAK010000014.1:0-2489 GCA_031429925.1 Variovorax sp. | reverse complement strand
CAGCTCTGTCACTTTGGCCGACAAGGCCCACAAAATCGGCAAGAACGCAACCAGTGTCATGATCGAGCGCATAAAACTCACGCCCAGACCCTGCATGATACGCGCAAACATTGCTGTATCTTCCTGTACCCGCTGAGATGCGCCCTCAACATGCCGCACCTTGTGCCAGTTGGCTGCGTAGTACTCGGTCATCGCTGTACGCCAGCGGAAGATCCAATGCTTAACAAAAAAACCAGTGAATACCGCAACCACGATAGCCACAACAGCGATGTTGCCAAAAGTCCACAAAAACCCAAAGAACTCTTCTTGGTTTGAGCTGCCTGGTTTGGTGAGTATTTTCTGCACATAGTCGAAAAAGCTGCCGTACCAATCGTTCAGCTTGACAGAAACCTGCACTTGGTACCACGTAGCAGCCAAAATCAAAGCGATCCCGGGATACGCCCACAGTGCCCAAAAACGATTGCCAAAGAAAGAACGAAACATGAGTGCACTCCTTGTAGCAAAATAGCCGCTACAAACGCGAATTTAACCCATGCCACGCGACACTGCATTGCTCTATCCCGTCAAACCATTGGCACCGTTGCTGAAAGCAGCGACGGTACTTCTGCTGCGCGATGGCTCACAAGGGCTAGAAGTGCTGATGACGCGGCGGTCGATGAAGGCCAGTTTTGCCCCTGGCGCCTACGTGTTTCCGGGCGGTGGCATTGAGTCTGATGACGAGGAATATGCATCGATTGTCAAAGCAACCAATATTGAAACTGCCCAGAGTGCTATTCCTTTTGTAGCAAAGAGAGCTACCCAATCATCTCAATCCGTTTGTTGGGCCCTAGCGGCGATCAGGGAGAGTTTTGAAGAATTAGGTATCGTGTTGGCGCGACGCCCTGATGGTGGCTGGGTCACCCAACCCGATATCCATCGCTTGAATCGCCATGGCAAGTTCTACCATCAAATGCAAGCACAATCTTGGCAGTTAGCCGCCGGTGATGTCTTTGTGCTCGCGCATTGGATGACTGATCGCGATCTTCCCAAGCGTTTTGACGTGCCGTTCTTAGTAGCTCGCATGCCACCGGGCCAAACGCCCGTTGCGGATGAGGCCGAGCAGTTTGCACCTGAATGGGTTCGCCCCAATGACGCCTTGGCGCGGCACGAGGCGAAGCAGTTTTTCATGATCTTCCCGACCATCAGAACGCTACAGCGCCTCAGTGCGCTCAAGACCGTTGACGACGTGCTTCAAGCCTGTGCGGGTGAGCACGCCCTATGGACGAGTTGTCCGCGCGCAGGGCTCATGCGCGGCAAAGAGGTTCGCATGATGGAGCACGAAGCGGCTTATGGCGAACTGGCGATGGTCACGCCCTATGGACAAATCACCCACGAGTTGGCCTGGCAACATGACAAATCGGTGCCACTACTTAAGCATGTTTCACGCCTGACCGCACCTAACCCTGGCCACATGACCGGTCCTGGCACAAACACGTACATCGTCGGCACGCCAGACAAAGGATATTTGGTGATTGATCCGGGTCCTGACGATTCAGCTCACATCCAACGGATCATGACCGCGACTGCAGGCGACATCGTCGCCATCGTGTGCACGCACTCGCACCCGGATCACTCGCCTGCTGCCCGGCCATTGCAAGCGCAGGTCGTTGAGGCCAGCAACACCGTCCCCATGGCGTTGACAGCAGAGTTTGCCCGCCATATTTGTCCGATTCTCGGCCTACCTAGCGCGACAACGGCGCGCGATTCGGCTTGGTTCGTTCCTGATATCGAACTGCAGAACAATGAGCAGTTGTCGTCTTACTTTCGGAGACCCTATGACGAGCCGCCGTTTGAAATAAGTCTGCTGGTCGTGCATACACCGGGGCACGCGGCAAATCATCTGTGCTTACTGATGCCAGAAGATGGCCTGCTCATCTCTGGCGACCACATTCTCAATGGGAGCACGACGGTCATTGATCCTCCAGATGGCAACATGACCGACTACCTCGATTCTCTTGACGTCTTGCATGCGCTATGCCGCCAACATGATGTCCGGTTCATCTTGCCTGCGCATGGCTACGTTCTGAGTCACTGCGATGCGGCACAAGGCGCAGGCACACAAAGCGGCGATGCGCGAAGCGATACCCGAGGCGGCGCGGCTCGGGCGATTGCTGCGCTCAAAACTCACCGACTCAAACGAGAAGCGAAGATCATCGGTGCCCTAAAAATTAAGCCACAAGCCACACCCGACGAACTCGTGGCGATGGTGTATTCCGAAGTCGACGCCAAGATTTGGCCCATTGCTAAACGGTCGCTCGCAGCCCACCTTGTGCGCATCAATAAGCTGTAGCCAGCGGTCACTGGGCGACTTAGAATAATGCTGCAGTCGCTGCCGTTGTGCGCACTGGTTCAATGTTTATACGTTTTAAGGGGATTTACATGTTCTTTAAGCATCTCTCATTGCCGATCTTGACAACCTTAGTCTTAGTCGCTTGCGGCGGCGGGGGCGG
>JANPAK010000013.1:0-8682 GCA_031429925.1 Variovorax sp. | reverse complement strand
GCCGACATCTGCACCTTAAATCACGCCGAGGCGGCCAGGATTGAAGATCGCAGCAGGATCAAACTCGCGCTTAAGGCGTTGCTGAATGTCGAATAAAGGCCCTTCGATCATTGAAAAATGTGAGATTCTCAAATGATTGGTGCCTTCTGCTCTTTGCTGATCTATATTGTTTGCTACAAATAATATAGCGCCTCCATGAGCCTGTGTGGCACGCGTACGCAGGCGTTGCGCCTGAGCGCTGCGCTGCGCGGCAGGTGTGAACAGCCACCGCTGACCACCCAACCAATCAATCATCGTATCGCCTATGCCCAGCGGCACAGTGGTTTGCGGCACACTGATGCGCCATAAATCATCTCCACGAGCAAAGCCTGCGCTGAACCACGGCAATTGCAAATCCCGTGCGGCGGACCAATCTGCACTGGTTTGCGGCGAATCAACACGCACACCGCCTGCCTCTCGCGCGAGGCGCAGGCAAGCTGACTCCACCGCCGCAACGGCGCCACGCAAGCGAAGATACAGCATAGGCGCGCCTTGATCGTTGACCCAAGAGCTGGCGTTCAGCGGCAGTGGCTCGCCCGCCCATTCGTTGCAATGCCGAATCGCTGTGGCCTCGTCCATTTCGAAGCGCAAAGTAGCTTCGGCGACCGCAACAGGCAACACCTTGAGCGAGACTTGCGCGATCAGACCGAGCGTTCCCATGCTGCCCGCTAGCGCGCGAGACACATCGTAGCCTGCCACGTTCTTCATGACTTGCCCGCCAAATTCGAGCAGCTCGCCTTTGCCGTTGACCAAATGTGCGCCGAGCACGTAATCTCGCACACCGCCCACGCAGGCGCGTGCGGGCCCAGCCAAGCCCGCGGCGACCATGCCGCCGACCGTACTACCCTCACTGAAATGCGGTGGCTCGAAAGCAAGGCACTGTCCCTTTGCTGCCAACGCATCCTCAAGCTCGCGCAATGGCGTACCAGTCTTCGCCGTGATCACCAACTCAGTGGGCTCATAGCTCACGATGCCACTGTGGCTGCGCGTATCAAGAATGGGCAGGCCCGCATCAAAAGCTTCGCCATAAAAATCTTTGCTGCCTCCGCCACGAATGCGCAGCGGCGCTTTGGCCGCGATGGCAGCTTGGATTTGATCCATCAATGGAGCGAGCGTATCTTGCATGCTCAGATGGTAATGCGCAAATGCACCCGCCAGAAGCGCGTCTGGCGTGAAGTTTCTTCAAGCGCCCTGTGAGCTGGCTGCCAATGCCTCTTTCGAGAAACCGGCTATCCGTTTGTAATCTTCTGAAAACTGCCGCAATTTCTCCTGACTGATCACATCATCAATATGCCTAAACGGCTTGCCGCCAGAGAGTTCGTCCACATGGCTGTTGATGAAATCGGGTGGGTGGCTGCGGTTGGTGAGCACGATTTGAGTGGTTGCGGTGCGGCGCTTGGCTTCGTAAGCATGCAGCGCTTGTAGGCGAGCCTCATGCTTATCGGCCATATGCTGGCGAGCGGCCAGTTCGTCGGCCAATGTTCGGGCGTCGATCAAAGCTTGCGCTGAGCCGTTGGAGCCGCGTGGATACATCGGGTGCGCAGCATCGCCCATAAGAGTCACTGCGCCGAACGTCCATTGGGCAATCGGATCTTTGTCCACCATCGGGTATTGCAAGATCTGATCGGAGTTTTCAATCAGTGCAGCCACATCGAGCCAGTCAAAACGCCAATCTTTGTAAATCGGCAGCACATCTTCTAAGCGCCCGCCTAGATTCCAATCGTTGGGCGATTCACCACCTTGCTGGATTTCTGCCATCCAGTTGATGAGTTGAACATCAGAGCCATCTTCGCTGTCAATGATCGGATAAATCACCATCTTCCCAGTGCCGATGGAGCCCACGCGCAGATAGGTTTTACCGCCCAGGATCGGTTTGTGGCGCGTCACGCCACGCCAGGTGTTGATGCCGGTGAAGCACAGCTTCTCGTTCGGATAAAAATTCTTCCGCACAGCGGAGTTGATGCCATCGCAAGCCACCAAGATGCCTGTACGCCATGCAGATATCTCTTGCCCCGCGGCAGCTTCAAACATCACATCTACACCATTTGCATGTTGCGTAAGAGCAGCTACGCGATGCCCGAGATGGATACGCCCAGGGCCAATTCTTTCCAGCGCGGCTTCTAGCAAGATGCGATGCAGCTTGCCACGATGAATCCCCACTTCTGGCAAGGCATAGCCCGCATGGCGGCCACGCAACTCTTTGTAGATGAATTGACCGTAGCGGTTGTAAAACGCGCTTTCCAGATTTTCTATACCCGCCGCTTCAATTGCGTCTTGCAAACCCAGCGCAGCCAACTCGCGCATCGCATGCGGCAACAGTGTGATGCCAACACCGAGTTCGCGCACTTCCGAGACGGCCTCAAACACCTCACACGAGAGCCCCCGGGCATGCAAATGCAGTGCGAGCGCCAAGCCGGCGATGCCACCCCCAGCTATAGCAATCGCAGTGGTTTGCATTGGATTTAATCAGCAGAAATATTCTTGCTTCGGATCACATTGCCCCAGCGCGGATAGTCTTTCGCCACGATGCTGCCCAGCTCCTGTGCACTGGATGAGCTGGCATCCATACCGGCCCTGCCCAGCAGCTCGCGCACCTCCGGGCTATTCACAATCGCAGCCAGCTCAGTGTTCAGGCGCGTGAGCACCGGCGCAGGCGTGCGAGCAGGCGCGAAGAAGGCATACCAAAGATCCACATCCACGCGTGGCACACCGGCTTCCGTGATGGTGGGTACATCAGGCGCTATCGGATGTCGCTTGGCGCTGCCCACTCCCAAAGCCACTAGCCGCCCCGATTTCACAAAGCCCTGCGCGACATGCACTGGCAAGAAGCCCACATTCAACTCACCCGCGAGCAAATCTTGGGTATAGCCTGCGGAGCCACGATAGGGCACATGCAACATGAAGGTGTTGCTCTCCAGCTTGAGCAGTTCCATCGCCATGTGATGCGGCGTACCTACACCTGGAGAGCCAAAGCTGATGCCACCAGGCTTGGCCTTGGCGCGTGCGATCAGTTCACTCATGCTTTTGATACCCGTTTTCGGGTTAGCTACCAGCATCAAACTGCCATACGCTGCCATGGTCACCGGAGAGAAATCATTGACTGGATTAAACGGTGCGTTTTTGACGAGCTGCGTTGCCATGAGCATGGTATTTGCGCCCATCAGCAGCGTATGGCCATCGGCTGCGGCCTTGGCCACGTTGTCAGCACCGATATTGCCACTGGCACCCGGCACGTTTTGCACCACGACCGTTTGCCCCAACCGCTCGCCTAAGCGCGGCGCGACGGCTCGTGCAATCGTATCCATGCCGGTTCCCGGCGTAAAAGGAACAATGATACGAATGGGCTGACTTGGATAAGTCTGCGCGAACACGGCAGACGCCAAAGTTGCTATAAATAATGTAGCGATTTGCGCAATATTGACGAGGCGTTTCATGTTCATTTCCTTAAATTTTGATCTTAAAAACTCGCTCGGCATTGGTCTGGAAGAAGGCTTTCTTATCCACCTCGGACATCGCCATTCCATCCAGTGCAACAACTTCTTGCGGTGCGTACTGATAGGGGTAGTCCATCGCATAGAGCACACGATCCACGCCCAGCACATCTTGGCTGAACCGAATCGCTTTGTCCCAAGCGACACCGCTGTTGGTGATGTAAAAATTCTCGCGCAAGTAGTCGCTGGGCTTACGCTGTGTCGGCTGAACACTGGGGTAACGGTTGGACCTCACAGTTGCGGCATGCATATAGTCAAGCCGGTACATCCAAAAGGGCAGTGCCTCGCCCATGTGACCAATGATCACCTGGAGTTTTGGAAATCGGTCAAACACACCGGCTGTGATCAGCCGCAACGCATGCAGGCCCGTCTCAACACCAAAGCCGTATATCGCACCATCAAGGCCTGCTTCAATAAAAGGCTCAATCATCTTTGGCGGCAAACTGTTTGGGTGCAGATAGATCGGCACCTCAAGGGCTGCCGCTGCTTCAAAGATCTCCCAGAACTTGGGATCGCTCAAGTATTGGCCTTGCGTATGCGAATTGATCACCACAGCATTCATACCCAGCTGGTGCACGCCGCGTTGGATCTCTTTTGCCGCCTCAGCGGGCGCATGAGGCGCAACCGTGATCATGCCAACGAAGCGGGTCGGGTGCCGTTTAACGGCCGCGGCCAGCTCATCATTGGCATTTCGTGCAACGCGAACAGCCGTCGCCGCGTCCATCACCTGTACGCCTGGCGAGGTGAGAGCGAGCACCTGCATGTCGATGCCAGCTTCGTCCATGTGTGCGATGCGAACTTCATCCAGATCGACGAGGCAGCGCATGATGTGCTGTGCTCGCTCGCTCGGGCTGCTCATGTAAAAACCCATGAGATGTTTGAAGCCAAGATCGCAATCGGGGCGATCTAGCACCCTGCGAAATTCAGCCAACTGCTCTTGGGTGGCAAAGGCTTCTTCGGTGGCAATACGCAAATACGGACGAGCTAAAGGGTTCATCCCTGCATTGTCATCACATTGAGCAAGTTATTCCGTGGGTATTTCCCTGAACAGACATCAGCTATCGCACTAGCTCCTATGCTGGCGAAGAATGGCTTGGCTGTCTAGCCAACCACAGACACCTGAGCGAGACCTGCATCAACAATCAAATTGTGACCGGTGATACCTTCCGAATCGTCGCTCGCTAAAAACAAGGTCGGCTTGGCCACGTGAGTCGATTCGAGGCGAAATTTCAGGCATTGCAACTCGATGAATTTCTTGTCTTCTTCTGGGTTGCGCCAGAGTTCGCTTTGTCTTGCGGTGACAATGGCGCCGGGCACGAGGGCATTGACGCGAATACCATGCTCGCCCAATTCACGGGCAAGGCTACGCGTCATTCCTGAGATTGCGGCTTTGCTGCTGGTATACCCAATGAGGTTGGGTCGGCCGCGCATCCAACTGATGCTGCCCATATTGATGATCGAGGCTTTGGTTTGGGCGGCTTTTGCACGGGCTGCGACGGTTTGCGTGGCAAACACCTGATGGCGCAAATTGATGTTGAGGCAGTTGTCCCAATATTCGGGTGTGAGTTCATCCAGCGTATGACGATCGTCGCGCCCTGCGTTGTTGACCAAGACTTGGATCGCACCGAATTTGTCACAAACGCGATTGAGCATCGCTTGCAGCGCAGGAATATCGCGCACATCACAGGGCTCGTAATAGGGGGTAGTGTGGCCTGCTTTGGTGACTTCTTCAATTAATGCGTCACCGCCGCCGGGCTTAGTGCCATTGAAGGCAACGATGCTGCCCTGCGCGGCGAAAGCGCGAACGATCTCCGCGCCAATGCCCGAGCTACCGCCCGAGATGAAGACAACTTTGCTTTTGAGGCTAGGATAGAGAGTAAGCATTGAGATCAATCTGAATAAAAATTCACGGGCATGCCTTCCGCATTCACGCGCAAACTGAATACGCAACCCATATGTGGCTCGCGCGCCAGCTCTTCTGTGCTGCGGTTGTGGCGCGCGCTGGTGAGGTAGAGGGTTTGCATGTCATCGCCACCGAACGCCGGCATAGTGCAAGTGGTCACAGGCGCTTCAATGGACTGCAATTCTTGGCCCATGGGTGATAGCTGCACCACGCGCTTGCCTTCAAACATCGCCACCCAGAGATTGCCTTGCTTATCGACGGCTGCGCCATCTGGTCTGCCGCCATAGCCAGCGTTAGCAGGCATTCCGCTTACCCAGCCTTCAGGCTTGGGCGCGAACTGTTTGAAGATGCGCTGATTCGTCATCGCGCTCGTCGCACCATCAAAATCCCAAGCCCAGATCGTGTGCTGGGGAGTATCTGCCCAGTACACCGTGAGCCCATCTGGTGAAAAAGCCAACGCATTGGCCACCATCGCATTTCCCTGCTTAAGTTGCAATGCCTTGCCATCCCAGCAGAGCAATTGCGCATTTTTTGCCGTGCGTGGCTCAAACATCGTGCCAACCCAAAAACGCCCTGCGGCATCGCATTTGCCATCATTGCTCCGCGTATTGTCAGTGTCGTGATCGATAAGCGAGAGCAGCACAAGATCACCTCCCCAGGCCTGCGCGCGCACGATGCGATCACGCAAGGCGATGACGAAGCCGCCGCTTTTTGCGGGTGCGAAGCAACCCGGCTCGCTGGGCATCGCCCAAGTCTCCACATCGCCCTCGAGGGGATTGAGTCGATGCACTTGACCGCCAGCAATATCCGCCCAATAGAGCATCTTCTCCTGTGGATGCCAAAACGGGCTTTCCCCAAGAACGGACGGGTTAGTAGAGATTTGCCGCCAAGACTGCATCAATTGAGGCTCACGTTGATCGACATAGAAGCTTGCCATGATTGCCCGGGGGACAAGATGCGAATGCCGCGTTGCTCGGATTCTTGCGTATGACTAGCATTCATCGCATTGTTCGCATGACTCACCGGTTCAATGGCTACGAAGTCTTTTTCAGGGTTGGTGAACACAACCAGATGCCGTACATCTGAGCGGATCTCACAGCGCAGCACGTCATCTTGTAACTGAGCTTGCCCATTCCACCCAGAAAAGCAGTTGTCCACAACAAGCGTATCGACGCTTTGGGACAAACCTTGATGCGGAATATGCCCCACTGGAATTTTGTCGCTACCCATCTGCCACACACTTTGCGATTGAAAACTCAAATGTGCGCCGGCGCGCTTGGTGAAATAAGGGTGCCAACCCAAACCAACAGGCGCCAATTGATCGGATTGATTGGTGATCGACATCGTCATTTCCAGCGCATCGCCATGCAGCCGAAAGGTTTGCGAGGCATCAAAGGCAAAGGGCCAAGCTGGGGCAGCTGAGTGCTCCAAACTGAGCATGCAGAAATCATCTTGCTCATCCAACACATTCCATGACCGCTGCCAACCCAAGCCATGAATGCTGTGCTCCTCGCCCGGAAAATTCTGAACCAGCGGATGGCTTGTTCCCTGCCAATGCAAGCGAGCTTGCGCAAGGCGATTCGAATACGGAATCAGAGGATAGCTGGCTGATTGACGCACACTGGTCAATGCGCCGGCATCCTTGGAGCGCAGCACAGGATGCCCAGCGAACCACAAGCCTTCAATGCAGCCCCCAAGATCAGGCCGAACAAGAAGTCGCCAATTGCCGTGGTTACACGCTATTGATTTCATAGCATTTGGCGCAGTATTGGTGACGACAAATGGTTGAATTGGTCACAAGTCTGGAGGCAACACATCGCTGAGCGACACAGGCATGCCAGTCTCGATGCTGCGTTGGGCGGCCATGCCGGTCGCCACTGCGCGCAAGCCCTCTTCCAGCGTGATCTCAGCTGGCAACTCCATGCGAATCGCTTGCGCAAACTTTTGATGCTCAATCCAGCTTGCACCGAAATGTTGTCCAGCATAACGAATATTGGTGTCCCAAACTCTGCGTGTGGCGATGCCGCGACCGGTTCCAGACGGTTGGCCCCAATCGTCGCGCCGACCCCAGTCGGCGCGCTTGCCGCTGCGCAACACCAGTGAGGGAATTAAGGATTCGAGCTTGCCTTCGTCACCCACCACGACGAGGTGCTCGCTGTCGGTAGAGTTCTCCGCGAACATGCACAAATCAAGAGAAGCACGCGCACCACTGGCGTACTCCACAATCACATAGGCGCTGTCCAGAATGTCTGGCGTCTTGCCTTCATAGCGCTCGTCCAGATGGTTGACACGCTGTCCGCCTGAGGCGAACACCCGCAACGGTTGCTCGCGCAAGATGTGATCCATCAAATTGAAATAGTGGCAGCATTTCTCCACCAAGGTTCCGCCTGTGTTCGCATTGAATCGATTCCAGTCGCCAACCTTGGGATAGAAGGGTTCGCGATGCTCGCGCATGGCCACTTGATGCAGAACACCCACATCACCGGCATGCGCCATACGAATCAGCTCAGCCACTGGTGGCATATACCGGTATTCTTGCGCAACCCAAGCCAGCTTCTTGCGCTGACGAGCCATTCTCACCAGAGCCAAGCCTTCTTGCAAATCAATGACGACCGGTTTTTCAGCCAAGACATGCACGTCAGCCGCCAGCACTTGCTTCAAAATGGCCGCATGCGTGAAATTGGGTGAAGCCACAACCACCGCATCGCACAGGCCGCTGTCGAGCAGTTGCTGCACAGTTTCAAAAACACGTGGCTTCACAGCCGCGCCTCGTGTGAGAGCCAAGGCCGAGCTCACGCTCTGTGCATTCGGATCGGTCAGGGCCGTGACTTGGCAGTCCGCCGAACTGAGCAAATTAAGAATATGCTCGCGGCCCATGCTGCCACAACCAATGATTCCGTAACGAATGACTTCCATACAACACTTACGTCCAAAGAAAACGGCCTTGTAAGGTTTAAGGCCATGAAGAACAAAGGGGATCACATTGCATGCGGTCGACACACGCAGTGCCCACATCCCGCATCACATTGTCTCAGATCAGCCTTTCAAGCCGCCCTGCGTCAAACCTCCGACGACGCGCTCTTGGAAGATAGCGATCAAAATAGCAACGGGCACGATAGTAACGATCAAAGCGGCAGAAATGATGGGCCAAGGAAAGGTAAATTCGCCTTGATATAGTGTGATGCCCACTGGCGCGGTTCGCATCGATGCGCTGGAATTCAAAGAGAGTGCCAGCAAAAATTCATCCCA
>JANPAK010000012.1:0-2324 GCA_031429925.1 Variovorax sp. | reverse complement strand
GGCAAACCGCCTGAATGCAAGAGCACAAGGAGTAGATATGGGGCTATCAAACGTCAGTCGCTGGAACGCTAGAGCGCTATGCGTGTCCTTCTTGCTGTGTGTGGTCGGTTTTGGGTTGGTCGGCTGCGCCTCGCAAGGCGCAGGTGGCAAAAATCCAACGGACAGCGTGGTCACCGATTCTGATGAGCCCGAATTCCGCAAACGCGCCCGCATTCGCTTGGAGCTGGCCTCCGGCTACTTCAGTGAAGGCAAAACGACCGTTGCTTTGGATGAACTCAAGCAATCCTTAACCGCAGATCCCAACTATGGTGAAGCCTACAACCTGCGCGGGCTCATTTATATGCGTTTGGGTGACAACCGCCAAGCCGAAGATAGCTTTCGCCGAGCCTTGCAACTCAATCCCCGTGATGCTGACAGCATGCACAACTATGCGTGGTTGATGTGTCAGCAACGCCGCTATGACGAATCGTTGGCGATGTTTACACAGGCCAACGCCATTCCGCTTTATGGTGGCCAGTCGAAGACCTATATGTCGCGTGGCTTGTGCGAGTTGGCAGCGGGTCGTCGTGAGCTGGCTGAGCGCAGTTTTGCGCGGTCCTATGAGCTGGATGCCACCAACCCCATCTCTGGCTATAACCTCACCAATCTGCTGTTTCAGCGGGGCGAACTGCAGCGCGCGCAGTTTTACGCTCGGCGCCTGAACAACGGCGAATTTGCCAATTCTGAAACGCTTTGGTTGGGCATCAAAATTGAGCGCAGGTTAGGCAACACGGAGGTCGTGTCGCAACTGACAACTCAACTGCGCCGTCGCTACCCGCAATCCAAAGAACTAGCATCGCTTGAGCGAGGGGCATTTGATGAGTGACAATGAGTTGCCGATCAGCTTCGCGGATTCAGCGCAGGAGGCGATGGATGCCTCCAAAAGTGCCGGCCGCCTGCTGCGTGAGGCACGCGAAGCCAAAGGCCTGCATGTAGCTGCTTTGGCGGTGTCGCTAAAAGTGCCGGTCAAGAAGTTGGAAGCTCTTGAGGCTGACCGCTTTGAAGATTTGCCAGATGCCGTCTTTGTCCGGGCTCTGGCCTCTAGCGTGTGCCGAGCCCTGAAGATTGACGCAGACCCGGTTCTTGCAAAACTACCGCAACTCAACACGCGGGTGTTAGATCAAGCCCAGAAGGGTGTGAATGTCGTTTTTCGCACACGCTCAGATGGTCCTGCACCCTCGGTGTTTTCTAACTTGAATCGGCCAGCGGTTTTGGGCGTTTTTGCGCTGCTGTTGGGAGCGCTGGTGATCATGTTGTTGCCAGATTTCAGCGCACGCTCGGCCTCGCAGGCGGCGGGCGGCGCTATATCACCTACCGCTTCTTCTGCAGCCACGACCGCGGGTGAGTCGATGGGAGCGTCGGTCAACGTCCCGTCCACACCTGCTAGCGGGGCGAATGACGCAACGACCGGTGTTGTCAGTTCATCGGCTGTGCCGACTGCAACGAGCGCGCCTTCTGCAAACATGACGCCGACGATGGTTAGCCTGACCGTGACGCCTGCCTTGTCCACGCCCAATGTCACCAGCCCGACGTTGACGATTTCGCCATTGACTGCGGACACGCCAGCTGTTCCGGTGCCCGCAGATAGTGTCGTCACGCTGAGCGCCAGCGGCGAAACTTGGATCGAGGTCCGGGATGCCGACGGCAAGATTATTGTGCAGCGCACCTTGCAAAGCGGTGAAAAAGCAGGAGCCGGCCCTTCGCAAGGTAAGCTCCCGCTGTCGGTGATTGTTGGTCGGGCAAATCTCACGCAAGTCATTGTGCGGGGCAAGGCTTTTGATCTAGCGGCCGTCTCGTCCAAAGATGCTGTGGCACGATTTCAGGTCAAGTGATCGTCCCGAAAGCCTGTGATGTTAGAACCATGTCAAATCCCTGAATCCATGCCTGCGCCGCGGCGCAGTCTGCAAGCGCGCATCACCTGGGGTCAGCGCGTCGTGACGGTTGGCGGTGATGCCCCGGTGCGCGTGCAGTCGATGACCAATACCGACACCGAAGACGCGATTGCCACGGCCATTCAAGTCAAAGAACTGGCTCTGGCCGGAAGTGAAGTCGTGCGCATCACGGTCAACACCCCGCAAGCCGCCAAGCAAGTGCCCTACATTCGTGAGCAGCTCGATCGCATGGGCATTGACGTGCCCTTGGTCGGCGATTTTCATTACAACGGTCACCGCCTGCTCACCGATGAGCCTGCTTGCGCTGAAGCACTTTCTAAATACCGCATCAACCCCGGCAATGTGGGCAAGGGTGACAAAAAAGACAAGCAATTCGGGCAAATGATCGAAGCC
>JANPAK010000011.1:0-1638 GCA_031429925.1 Variovorax sp. | reverse complement strand
ATTGCCAATGACCTCAAACGCCACTTGGTTGACAACTTCAGGGATCACCGGGTTGACCTTGCCGGGCATGATGGAGCTTCCCGCCTGGCGCGCAGGGAGCCGAATATCACCAAACCCAGCTTGGGGGCCGCTTGAAAGCAGGCGCAGGTCATTGCAGGTTTTGGATAGTTTTGACGCAATTCGTTTGAGCACACCAGACAGCTGTACAAAAGCACCTGTGTCCTGAGTGGCCTCTACCAAGTTCTTGGCTTTCTTGACGGCGATCTTGCTGTCCTCAGCGAGAAAACCGCAGGCCATATCAGCGTAGCCAGCCGGCGCGTTAATACCTGTTCCAATCGCGGTGGCGCCGAGGTTGATTTCCTCTATCAAGGCGCGGGCCTCGCGCAGACGCATCACGTCTTCTTCCAGCATGACCGCATAGGTTGAAAATTCTTGCCCCAAAGTCATTGGCACCGCGTCTTGCAGCTGCGTGCGGCCAATCTTAAGGATGTCCTTGAACTCATAGGCCTTGGCCTCAAAGCCATGCTGCAGTATTTCCATCGACGACAACAAGCGGTCAATCCCCATCCACAAGGCTAGGCGCACGGCGGTGGGGTACACATCGTTGGTACTTTGTGACGCGTTGACGTGATCGTTTGGGTGCAGGATGTCGTATCGGCCCTTCTCATGCCCCAGCTTTTCCAGCGCGATGTTGGCAATGACCTCGTTGGCATTCATATTGGTCGAGGTGCCTGCACCGCCCTGAATCACGTCGACAACGAATTGTTCAAGGTATTGGCCGGCGATCAATTCGTTGCAAGCCAAGATGATCGCGGCAGTGCGTTTGCGATCCAGAGCGCCGAGTTCGGCATTGGCGCGGGCGGCCGCTTTTTTTACGTAGCCAAAAGCTCGGATCAAGTCCGGCATGGCTGAAATCGGTGTGCCGGAGATGGGGAAGTTTTCTAAAGCGCGGGCGGTATGTACACCCCAATACGCTTGAGCGGGGATTTGTCGATCACCTAAGAAGTCGTGCTCGGTGCGCGTGGCGGCCGGCTTGGCCGTTTGTTGCGTGGCTTGCATCGCGGCGTGCGTCGTCTGGTGTGAGGAGTTCATTCGCTTGGGTTCCATGAAGCCAACCGGGCTTCGATGGATGCGAACTGTAGAGCTTGACGCTCATCAACGCCAATGCCGTTTGCAGGGCATGCTATGCAGAAATGTTATTTCGGTAGGCCGATGCAATAAATGCATAAATTGACTCTAGTATTTACCCCTATGCGCGCTGGCCGTCCCGGGCTTGTTGGTGTCCACAAGATAGTCCCACAGCACTTGGGCGTTTCGCTTGATCGGACGGCTGGCATCGCTCTTGCCGGTTTTACCTCCGTCCTTTCCGAGCAGAGGCTTCTCGCGGTAGGCGCGAATGTCCATGGTCATCTGAAGCTCGTTACCGATCGAATCGGCGGCCACCAATCGCTTGGCGCGAAGCTCTTTTTTCACTGCACTGTGCGGCAAAAACGCGATGCCATGGCCCTCAAGAGCCATGGCTTTCAGGCCTTCCGCCATATCTGTTTCATACACACGATCCAAGTGGGTGGGTACCGGTGCGGCTTTGAGGATGACGTCAACGATCCGTCCAAGATAAGCGCCGGGTGCATAGCCGAG
>JANPAK010000010.1:0-8411 GCA_031429925.1 Variovorax sp. | reverse complement strand
GCGCGATTGAGTTGCCAAAAGACAAAGAGATGGTCATGCCAGGCGACAACGTGAGCATCAGTGTAAAACTGATCAACCCGATTGCGATGGAAGAAGGTCTGCGCTTTGCTATTCGCGAGGGTGGCCGCACGGTCGGCTCTGGCGTGGTGGCGAAGATTGCGAAGTAAGTTTTAGTTCAAGGACTGTAGGGGCGTAGCTCAATTGGCAGAGTATCGGTCTCCAAAACCGAGGGTTGGGGGTTCGAGGCCCTCCGCCCCTGCCAACAGATCCCAGTAAATCTGTTGGCAACAGTCTTAAAAACGCCCGGCGCACTGCGCTGGGCTTGTCTATTTAAAGTGCTCAGTGAAAACTGGGCAAGAATGAAGTGAAAAATGGCCGCTGAGCAAGTTGAAACTGTAGGCACTGGTGCTGATAGAGCCAAATTGGCGGTGTCTGTGTTGCTAGTCATTGCAGGCATTGTGGGCTTTTACATGCTCACCAAGCAGGGTGCTTTGGCGCAGTGGGCTGTGCTTTTGGGTGCAATTGTTGCGGCCATTGTCGTGTTTGTCTCGTCAGAGTCGGGCAAAGAATTCGTGGCCTTTGGCCGCGATGCGGTGCGCGAAGCCAAGAAAGTGGTCTGGCCTGCTCGCAAAGAAGCGATGCAGATGACAGCCTACGTCTTTGCATTTGTGGTGGTTATGGCGATTTTCCTGTGGTTGACCGATAAAACCCTAGAGTGGGCAATTTTTGACCTGCTTTTGGGATGGAGAAAGTAATGTCTGAACTGCATGAAGAAGTGGTTGGCGCGGCCGATGTGCCTGCTGTACAGGAGTCATTCGCACCTGTTGCTGGAATGCAATGGTATGTCGTGCAGGCCTACTCCGGTATGGAAAAGGCCGTTGAGCGCAACATCTTGGAGCGCATTAATCGCGCAGGCATGCAGTCGAAGTTTGGTCGATTTCTCGTCCCCACCGAAGAAGTTGTGGAGATGAAAAATGGCCAGCGCCGTACGACCGAGCGGAAGTTTTTCCCGGGTTACGTGCTGCTTGAAATGGTCATGGACGATGAGTCTTGGCATCTTGTAAAGCACACCAGCAAAGTCACCGGATTTGTGGGTGGCGCACGCAACCGTCCCGTAGCGATTTCCGAGGCCGAAGTTCAAAAGATCGTCAATCAGATGAAAGATGGATCTGAGAAGCCGCGCCACAAAGTGGAATTCACGTCAGGTGAGTACATACGCGTCAAGGAAGGTCCATTCACTGATTTCAACGGTACGGTCGAAGAAGTTAATTACGAGAAAAGCAAGGTCCGTGTGTCTGTCACGATTTTTGGCCGAGCAACGCCAGTGGAACTGGATTTTGCGCAGATCGAAAAAACCTGACAAACAGTATTAGAAAAACTCGCGCCATTCGGCTCTGCGCGATCAAAGCTCAAAGAGTTGTTAACCCCGGGGAGCTGATTCGTTGGCGTTATCACCCGTAAGGAGAAAATATGGCAAAGAAAATTGTTGGCTTCATCAAGCTACAAGTACCTGCCGGTAAAGCTAATCCCTCGCCGCCGATTGGCCCCGCACTAGGCCAGCGCGGCTTGAACATTATGGAGTTCTGTAAGGCGTTCAACGCCCAGACCCAGGGTGTAGAACCTGGTCTGCCTCTGCCTGTCGTGATCACGGCATTTGCAGATAAGAGCTTCACCTTCATTATCAAGACGCCTCCAGCGACTACCTTGATCAAGAAGGCCATCAAGCTCGACAAAGGCTCCGCAAAGCCTCACGTGGACAAGGTCGGCAAGATCACTCGTGCGCAGCTTGAGGAAATTGCAAAAGGTAAAATCAAGGACATGAATGCTGCCAGCATTGATGCTGCCGTTCGTACATTGGCTGGTTCCGCACGCTCAATGGGCGTGACGGTGGAGGGTCTTTGATCATGACCAAGCTCACAAAGAAGCAAAAAGCCTTGGACGGCAAAGTGGATAGCAATAAGCTGTATCCCATCTCCGATGCATTGACCATGGTGCAGGCCGCTGCAACCGCGAAGTTCGACGAATCCATCGACGTGGCTGTTCAGCTTGGCATTGATGCCAAGAAGTCTGACCAAGTGGTGCGCGGTGCTGTTGTGTTGCCTAACGGCACAGGCAAGACCAAGCGCGTTGCTGTGTTTGCGCAAGGCGCAAAAGCTGAAGAAGCCAAAGCCGCTGGTGCAGATATCGTAGGTATGGACGACTTGGCTGCCATGGTCAAAGCCGGAAATATGCCTTTTGATATCGTCATTGCAGCCCCTGACGCGATGCGCGTTGTTGGTACGCTTGGTCAAATCCTTGGCCCTCGCGGTTTGATGCCTAACCCCAAAGTTGGCACGGTTACCCCTGACGTTGCTAAGGCTGTGAGAGATGCTAAAGCAGGTCAAGTGCAATTTCGGGTTGACAAGGCCGGTATCGTGCACAGCACTATTGGCCGCCGCTCGTTCGATGCGGCCAAGCTGCAAGGCAATTTGGCCGCTCTCGTTGATGCTCTGAACAAGGCAAAACCTGCTTCGAGCAAAGGCGTCTATTTGAAGAAATTGGCAGTCTCATCCACGATGGGTGTGGGCGTCCGTGTGGACATCCAGTCTCTCGCGGCTTAATGTGTGAAACAAGCGGCTTGCGCTGGTCTGGTGCAGGTTGCTTTGAGGTGGGCTGAGAAGCTGGTAGGGTGGAACCAACCAACTTCGCGGGCCATTTAAGACCGTTGGCGAAATGAGTCTTTGGGCTTGTTACTTAATCCACATCGAAAGGTGTGAGCCAACGCAGATGGTGGTCCCGCTGAAAAAATTGAAAAGCTCTTGGCTTGGATATCTTGACAGTTGATCGCTGAATTTATAGCGTGACGGATACTGAAAAGTCGAAGTCACATTGTTCAAGGAGAAAGACGTTGAGTCTGAATCGCAGTGAGAAACAAGCCGTCATTGAAGAAGTGACTGGACTCGCAGCAAAAGCTCAAACGCTTGTCATGGCCGAATATCGTGGTATCACGGTAGCAGACATGACCAAGTTGCGCGTTGATGCCCGCAGCAAAGGTGTGAGCCTGAGTGTGTTGAAAAACACCTTGGCCCGCCGTGCAGTGGTCGGCAGCGCCTTCGAGGTCGTGTCTGAGCAGATGACGGGTCCGTTGATTTATGGTTTTTCTGAAGACGCCGTCGGTGCAGCCAAAGTGCTCGCTGACTTCGCCAAAACCAATGAAAAATTGGTCTTGCGCGGCGGTGCGTTTGCAGGCAAAGCCCTGAATGTCAATGAGATTAAGCAGCTTGCAAACATTCCTTCCAAGGAAGTGTTGCTTGCCCAGCTTTGTGGCTTGCTGATGTCCCCCATTTCGCGCACAGCCGTTGTGCTCGGCGCGTTGGCGGCAAAGAAGGAAGGCGTTGCTGCATAAAGCGGCGAGCCTTTGAAATCCAATTTTAAGTTAAGGAAAAATATCATGGCATTTGATAAAGACACATTCCTGACCGCGCTTGACAGCATGACGGTCATGGAGCTCAACGACCTGGTGAAAGCCATCGAAGAGAAATTCGGCGTGAGCGCCGCAGCAATGGCAGCTCCTGCTGCTGGTGGCGGTGGCGCCGCTGCCGCTGTTGAAGAGAAGACAGAGTTCAACGTTGTGCTGCTTGAGACGGGCGCTAACAAAGTGTCAGTCATCAAAGCAGTGCGCGAGATCACTGGTCTGGGCCTCAAAGAAGCCAAAGATTTGGTTGACGGTGCTCCAAAGACTGTCAAAGAAGGCATACCAAAGGCTGATGCTGAAGCAGCCAAGAAGAAGCTTGAAGAGGCTGGTGCTAAGGCTGAGTTGAAGTAATTCATCTCTTAAGCGAAGGCTGGAGTGCCCAAAAAGGCTTCCAGCCTTTGCTGCTTGAACAGTTGGCAGCATTTGTTGCTTGCTCTTCAAGAAGGCACAAAAAAATCATTTGATGAGATGTTTTTTTTGTGTCTTCTGACGTGACTGCAGAAGACCGCTTGGCTCGGGTGTTGTGCTATACAACATTGTCTGCCAACGGCTGGTAGTGGCCAGCCGCCAAGAGAGTTTCCTTCGTTTGTGCGGAGGCAACAGAGCCAGTCGCCAAGACTTCGCCCGGAGATCTCATGGCCCAAGATTCAAGTTATTCCTACACCGAACGCAAACGTATTCGCAAGAGTTTTGGTACTCGCGAAGCAGTGCTCGAGGTGCCGTATTTGCTGCAGATGCAAAAAGATGCGTACACCCTGTTCCTACAGTCTGGTGTTGCCCCCAAAAAGCGCGTCCAAGAAGGCTTACAAGCTGCTTTTGAGGCGGCGTTCCCCATTGTTTCCCACAATGGCTTTGTCGAGATGAAGTTCCTCGAATATAACTTGGCTAAGCCAGCGTTTGATGTGCGGGAATGCCAAACGCGAGGGCTATCGTTTGGGTCTGCGGTGCGTGCCCGCGTTCAACTCATCATTTACGACCGTGAATCGTCTACCTCACAGTCTAAGGTGATTAAAGAGGTCAAAGAACAAGAGGTCTACATGGGTGAAGTGCCCTTGATGACTGACAAGGGTTCGTTCATTATTAACGGTACTGAGCGTGTGATTGTTTCTCAATTGCACCGCAGCCCAGGCGTTTTCTTTGAACACGACAAAGGTAAGACGCATAGCTCAGGAAAATTGTTGTTTTCTGCTCGCGTTATTCCTTATCGCGGTTCTTGGCTCGACTTCGAATTCGACCCCAAAGATTTGCTCTACTTCCGAGTTGACCGCCGCAGGAAAATGCCCGTTACGATCCTGTTGAAGGCAATCGGCATGTCACCAGAGGCGATTCTGGCGAATTTCTTTGTTTTCGACAACTTCCGATTGATGGACAGCGGCGCTCAGCTCGAGTTCGTGGCCGAGCGCCTGCGCGGTGAGGTGGCTCGCTTTGACATTACCGACAAGAGCGGCAAGGTCGTTATCGCCAAGGACAAGAGGATTACCGCCAAACACACGCGAGAATTGGAGCAGTCCGGCACCACCCACATTAGTGTTCCGGAAGATTTTCTTGTTGGACGGGTCGTGGCGCGCAACATCGTTGATCAAGAAACGGGCGAAATCATTGCCAAGGCAAATGAAGAGTTGACAGAGGCGGTGCTCAAGAAGCTGCGCTCCTCCGGCGTCAAAGACCTTCAATGTCTTTATACCAACGAACTCGACCAAGGCGCGTACATCTCGCAAAGCTTGCGAATTGACGAGACTGCTGACGAGATGGCCTCCCGTGTTGCAATCTACCGCATGATGCGCCCTGGTGAGCCGCCCACAGAAGATGCCGTGCAGGCGCTATTCCATCGACTGTTCTTCAACCCCGACACATATGACCTGTCGCGCGTAGGTCGTATGAAATTCAATGCTCGTGTCGGTCGCGACGGATCGACAGGCGAGATGGTCCTATCGCACGAGGACATTCTGTCTGTGGTGAAGATTCTGGTTGATCTTCGCAATGGACGGGGCGAGGTCGATGATATTGATCACTTGGGCAACCGCCGCGTCCGCTGCGTGGGTGAATTGGCAGAAAACCAGTATCGCACCGGTTTGGCTCGCATTGAAAAGGCTGTAAAAGAGCGTCTAGGTCAAGCTGAGCAAGAGCCTCTGATGCCGCATGACCTGATCAACTCAAAACCAATTTCCGCGGCACTCAAGGAGTTCTTTGGAGCGTCGCAGCTGTCTCAGTTCATGGACCAGACCAACCCGCTGTCTGAGATCACGCACAAGCGACGCGTCTCTGCCCTGGGTCCTGGTGGTTTGACGCGCGAACGCGCAGGTTTTGAAGTGCGCGACGTTCACGTGACGCATTACGGCCGGGTATGCCCAATTGAAACACCTGAAGGCCCTAACATCGGCCTGATTAATTCTTTGGCACTTTATGCTCGCCTTAACGAGTATGGATTCATCGAAACCCCATATCGTCGAGTGCAGGATAGCAAAGTCACCAATCAGATTGACTACTTATCTGCCATCGAAGAGGGCAAGTACGTCATCGCTCAAGCCAACACAGTTCTGGACAAGGATGGCATCCTTACTGGCGAGCTGATCTCGGCGCGAGACCAGGGTGAATCTGTTTTGGTTGGCGCAGAAGCGATTCAATACATGGACGTGTCGCCGGCGCAAATTGTGTCCGTTGCTGCTTCCTTGGTGCCTTTCCTTGAGCACGACGATGCAAACCGCGCGCTGATGGGCGCGAATATGCAGCGCCAAGCTGTGCCCGTGCTGCGTCCTGAGAAGGCCTTTGTCGGCACAGGCATTGAGCGCGTTGCTGCAGTGGATTCTGGCACGGTCGTGACCGCGGATCGTGGTGGTGTCGTTGACTACGTCGATGCGACACGCATTGTGGTTCGCGTGGACGATAAAGAAGCTGTTGCTGGTGAAGTGGGTGTCGACATCTACAACCTGATTCAGTACCAGCGTTCCAATCAAAACACAAACATACACCAGCGCCCAATTGTCAAGCGTGGAGACAAAATCGGTAAGGGCGATGTTGTGGCCGATGGGGCGTCGACCGATTTGGGCGAGCTCGCGTTGGGCCAGAACATGCTTGTGGCGTTCATGCCATGGAATGGCTACAACTTCGAAGACTCGATATTGATCAGTGAACGCGTGGTGGCTGAAGACCGGTATACCTCGATTCACATCGAAGAACTCGTGGTCATGGCGCGCGATACCAAGCTTGGCTCGGAAGAAATCACGCGTGATATTCCGAACCTATCTGAAGTGCAACTCAATCGATTGGACGAATCCGGCATCATATACGTGGGCGCTGAAGTGCAGCCAGGCGATACACTGGTCGGCAAGGTCACCCCCAAGGGTGAAACCACACTCACTCCAGAAGAGAAGCTCCTGCGGGCGATCTTTGGCGAGAAGGCTAGCGATGTAAAAGACACGTCACTGCGCGTGGATCAAGGTTCGCAGGGGATCGTTATCGATGTGCAAGTCTTCACTCGTGAAGGCATCGTCCGCGATAAGCGCGCTCAACAGATCATCGACGATGAACTAAAGCGCTTCCGCTTAGATCTGAACGATCAATTGCGTATTGTTGAAGCCGACGCATTTGATCGCATCGAAAAGCTGCTGAGTGGCAAGGTCGCCACTGGTGGACCGCAAAAATTGGCCAAGGGAACCAAGATCGACAAGGCTTACTTGGCGTCGGTCGAAAAGTTTCATTGGTTCGATATTCGTCCCGCAGATGAGGATGTAGCTGCGCAGTTGGAATCAATCAAGAACTCCATCGAGCAACAGCGCCGCAGCTTCGACTTGGCTTTTGAGGAAAAACGCAAGAAGTTGACGCAAGGCGATGAGCTGCCAGCTGGGGTGCTCAAGATGGTTAAAGTCTATCTGGCAGTCAAGCGGCGCCTGCAGCCTGGCGACAAGATGGCTGGGCGCCATGGCAACAAAGGCGTGGTCTCCAAGATCGTGCCGGTGGAAGACATGCCTTACATGGCGGACGGAACACCCTGCGACATTGTGCTCAACCCTCTTGGCGTGCCTTCTCGCATGAACGTCGGACAGGTGCTAGAGGTGCATTTGGGATGGGCCGGTAAAGGCATTGGCCAACGCATTGGCGATATGCTGCAGCGCGAAGCAAAGGCTTCTGAATTGCGCAAGTACATGGATGCCTTCTACAACGCCTCAGGTCGAAAGGAAGATCTGAGCAAACTGTCGGATGACAGCGTGGTCGAGATGGCAAATAACTTGTCCAGCGGCGTGACTTTCGCCACTCCTGTCTTTGACGGTGCGGCCGAAGAGGAAATCCGGGCGATGCTCAAGCTGGCCTACCCCGAAGATATCGCCAAGGTAAAGGGCTTGACCGAGACACGCACGCAGGCTTACCTGTCTGATGGTCGTACAGGTGATCGATTTGATCGTCCTACCACGGTGGGTTACATGCACGTATTGAAGCTTCACCATTTGGTTGACGACAAAATGCATGCGCGCTCGACGGGCCCATACAGTTTGGTCACGCAACAGCCTTTGGGTGGTAAAGCGCAATTTGGTGGTCAGCGATTTGGTGAGATGGAGGTCTGGGCATTGGAAGCCTATGGCGCATCTTATGTATTGCAAGAAATGCTGACCGTGAAATCAGATGACGTGGTGGGCCGTACCCGCGTATACGAAAGCATTGTCAAGGGTGAGCACACCATTGAAGCCGGTATGCCGGAATCGTTCAATGTGTTGGTCAAGGAGATACGCTCCTTGGGCATCGACATGGAACTGGAGCGTGGCTGAAAATAGCGCAGTTAAAAGCATATTAGATTCGAATCAATCACGGACAAGAATAAGGACTTAACACATGAAATCATTACTCGATCTGTTTAAGCAGTTCACGCCAGATGAAAATTTCCACGCCATTAAAATTGGTATGGCTTCACCCGAAAAAATTCGGTCATGGTCTTTTGGCGAAGTAAAAAAACCAGAAACCATCA
>JANPAK010000009.1:0-8097 GCA_031429925.1 Variovorax sp. | reverse complement strand
TCACTTTGCCTTATGGAGAATTCCTCAATGATCACCGCCAATGCGCATGCCACTTCTCAACCGCACGTGATGAATACGTATGGCCGTGTACCCATCGCGCTTTCGCATGGGCAAGGCTCGCGTGTATGGGATGTCGATGGCAAGAGCTACTTGGATGCACTGGGCGGCATTGCGGTGAATACGCTGGGGCATAACCATCCCAAATTAGTGCCGGCGCTGCAAGATCAAATCAGTAAGATCATTCATTCGAGCAACTATTACTTTTGCCCCAATGCCGAGAAGCTGGCCGCGATGCTGGTGGAACGCAGCGGCCTTACGAACGTGTTTTTCTGCTCGACGGGCTTGGAGGCTAACGAAGCGGCCTTGAAGCTGGCACGTAAATTTGGCGTGAGCAAGGGCATTGAGAAGCCAGAAATCGTTGTTTATGAGAAGGCTTTTCATGGCCGCAGCATCGCCACCATGTCTGCCACGGGCAACCCAAAAGTACGCGATGGTTTTGGCCCCCTGCTTGAGGGCTTTATCCGCGTAGAGGTGAACGATATTGAATCGCTCAAGAAAGCGACCGAAGGCAACAAGAATGTGGTGGCGGTGTTTTTTGAGGCGATTCAAGGCGAAGGCGGTGTGAATCCGTTTCACATGGACTATTTGAAGCAGGTACGCCAGCTTTGCGATGAGCGTGACTGGCTGCTCATGATCGATGAAGTGCAATGCGGCATGGGGCGCACCGGAAAATGGTTTGCGCACCAGTGGGCAGGTATCAAACCCGATGTGATGCCGCTGGCCAAGGGCTTGGGCTCGGGTGTGCCAATAGGTGCGGTAGTGGCTGGCCCCAAGGCGGCCAACATCTTCGCGCCCGGCAACCACGGCACCACCTTCGGCGGCAATCCCCTGGCCATGCGTGCCGGCGTAGAGACCATTCGCATCATGGAAGAAGAGGGTTTGCTGGAAAACGCAGCAAACGTGGGTGCTCATCTGCAAAACGCCTTAAAGCGCGAGCTTGCTGGATTGGCTGGCTTGAAAGAGATTCGCGGTGGCGGTTTGATGATTGGTGTGGAGTTGACCAAGCCTTGCGGTGCGCTGGTGGGGCAATGTGCTGAAAATGGCTTGTTGATCAGCGTGACTGCGGATACAGTGATTCGTATGGTGCCGCCGTTGATTTTGACGACTGGCGAGGCGGATGAGATCGTCGCGATACTCGTGCCTCTGATCAAGAACTTGCTGAGGGAAGCATGAAGCATTACCTGCAATTCAACGACCTCACTGCAGACGAATACGCGCATATCTTTGCTCGCGCGGCTGAGATCAAGCGCAAATTCAAAGCTTACGAGAAATACCATCCATTGGCTGACCGCACGCTGGCGATGATTTTTGAGAAAGCCTCCACACGCACTCGCGTGAGCTTTGAGGCAGGGATGTATCAGTTGGGTGGCTCTGTGGTGCACTTAACGACGGAAGGTAGCCAGCTTGGACGCGCGGAACCGATTGAAGACTCGGCCAAGGTGATCAGCCGAATGGTCGATCTGGTGATGATCCGTACCTACGAGCAAACGAAAATCGAAGCCTTCGCCGCCAACAGCCGGGTGCCAGTGATCAACGGCTTGACCAACGAGTTTCATCCCTGTCAGATCTTGGCGGATATCTTCACGTTTATTGAATATCGTGGTGCCATCAAAGGGAAAACCGTCGCCTGGGTAGGCGATGGCAACAATATGGCCAATACTTGGCTGCAAGCTGCGGCGCTATTAGGGTTCAAAGTCAATGTGAGCACGCCGTCGGGCTACGAAATCGATCCCAAAGTTTTAGGTCATTTGGGTCTACCCCGAGGCAAATCAAGCGCAGAATGCTACGCTTTTTATAGTGACCCGATCCAGGCTTGCGCGAGCGCCGATTTGGTCACGACCGACGTGTGGACGAGTATGGGTTTTGAAGCCGAGAACGAAAAGCGCAAAACTGCCTTCGCTAACTGGTGTGTCGACGCCCGCCTGATGAAGGCCGCCAAACCTGAAGCGCTATTCATGCACTGCTTGCCCGCGCATCGCGGCGAAGAAGTGAGTGCAGAGGTGATTGACGGGCCGCAATCAGTGGTCTGGGATGAAGCGGAGAACCGCATGCATGTGCAGAAAGCACTGATGGAATTCTTGCTCTTGGGCAAAGTGACTTGATGGGGCATGGGCAAGATGAGTAATCCTAAGCTTCCGGTTCCAACGGCCTGAGCCAATCTAACAACGAAAACAATTGACTATTAGCGGCACCGTTGCATTGCCGCTGCGCTACCCATCGGCGGTTCAACGCGGCGACGGACGAAAGCCGGTTGACCACACTTGCGCTGCACTTCACTTCACTGTCAAATCTGACAGTTACTCATGAAAAACAGGTTTAGCTGCGCTAGACTTTCTTCTATGGCTTCAAAAAGAAAATCCAGCCGTCAAACACGCGCTCATGAATCCCTGCAGCAGGTGCAAGAATCAGCCGTGTTGGATCGCGTCTCCTTTCGGCTTCGCTCGCGCGAGCCGATATTGGGTTGGACGCTAGCGGCTTTCACTGCATGGATCGGCATCGTCGTGGCGCCTGGAGAATGGCTGCCTTGGATCGGTGTGTTTGTGGCTGCTTCAATGGCGGCGTGGGCGCGCGCGCGCCCGGCCCGCAAGCCCGGGAAAGTGGCGATCCGCTTCGGGCTGTTGACGTTGATGTCGGGGATTTTATTGGCGGATCCGCAGATGGGCGGTGGCATGGGCCCTGCGCTGTTGTGGCCTCTGGCAATTGCAAGCGCAGCAGCATTCATGCTGCGAGAGCGCTGGGCCGGTATCGTCGTCGTTCTGGTGATGGTCGTGTTTGTCGCTGCGAGTCTGAGTATTCAGCCCCGAGTGCCTTGGACACTGGTGAGCACCGAGCTTGTGGCCTTGGTCGCGACAACAGCCCTAGCCTATACATTTGGCAGCGCTTTGCGAAACACCGATGCACAGCTCGAAGCGGCGATGACCGATTTAAAGACCAAACTCTACAACGAGACGGGTTTCTTTACCTACGGCAACGAATTGCTGGCGCAATGCCGCGCCCGCAAAAAGCCCTTGGCAATCGTGCTGCTCAACGGCGCTGACTTGCGCGACATTCATGAGATCATGGGGCGGATCACCAGCGAACGGCTCATCACTCAGGCGGTTCAAGCGATCAGCGCTGCACTGCCACCCGGCGGCCTCGCTGCACACATGGGACAAGCAGAGTTCGCCGTGCTGGTGCCTGAAGCTTCTGAAAAGCGTGCGCAGGAATTAGTGCGCCACAAACTCGGCAATCCTCCCGGCGTTCGCTTGAAGGTTGGGCAACGCCAAATCGAGGTTCTTTTCGATATGGTATCGACCGACATCGGTGAAGGGACGCACAGCCTAGAACCGATGTATGAACGCCTCTACGCTCGCTTGGGGAAAATGCGGCGAGGATTAGAAGCTGACACCACATTGAGCGGTGCTGAGTCATATATGCCTGACATGGATCGCGCCATCAGCCCCACGCTCCCAATGACGTTGACCCGCAATTCCTAGCAGCTCACTTGTCGAATCGTGCGATAGCAAAGCAGCGTCGCTTTAGCCTTCAAACGACACTTTCGCCATAGAGCCACGGCATGCCCACGACCTCGGTGCCTTTCCATGCCAGAACTGCATCGCGCGCTGCCGCAAGCGGCCCGCTGAGATGGAAGATACGACCATTGCGCCGAGCTGTTCGCACGACGCGCGCAGCTCTCGCCGCCCTTAGCTGTGCATACGCTTTTAAGGCCAGCTCTGCATCCTTGGAGCGATGCAGGCACTGCCCCAAGGCCCACGCATCTTCCAAAGCCATCGCCGCGCCCTGCGCAAGGTAAGGCAACATGGGATGCGCTGCGTCACCCATCAAAGCGACGCGGCCATTCGCCATTTGAGTGGCAGCTAAAGGATGGCGATCAAACAGATTCCATCGCTTCCAGCCCTCAGCCTGAGCGCCACCCGCATCCAACATGGTTTGCAACTGAGGCTCAGTCCGCTTGAACAGGCTCAAAATCTCATCATGCTGGGCGCGCAAGTTCCAACCTGACTGCATCGGACCAGGCATTTCGGCCAAAACCACCAGATTCCACAAACGACCGCTGCGAAGCGGATAGCTCACCACATGAACCTTGCGCGCCCACCACGTGCGTACATGGGGGGTGCGAAGTGCTTCAGGCACCGCACTTGATGGCAGAACGACGCGAAAGGCTGAATGGCCAGTGGCAAGTGGACTGCCATCTTGCAGCATTTGCTCGCGCACACGGCTCCATAAACCGTCTGCACCGATCAATACATCGCTTTTGCATGAAAAATCCGCCCCTAGCCCTTCAATTTCCTGTGCAGATTGCTCATATTTCTGTAGCGACTGGTTCGCAATCAGTTGTGCCCCGGCCGTCTTAGCAGCGCGCAGCAAAATGGCATGAAGATCCGCCCGATGTATGCAGATGTAGGCTTGTCCATAGCGCTGGCGAACCGCTTCGCCTAGCAGCATGCGACTGATCGATTGGCCGGTCCTCGCGTCGGCCACAACGATCGCTTCGGGCAAGCTGGCAGCTTCCAACACCTCACTTTCAAGGCCAAGCCCAACCAAGACCTTCATCGCGTTGGGCCCAAGTTGAATGCCCGCCCCAACCTCACCAAATTCAGCGGCAGCTTCCAACACCGTGACGTCACATCCCAAGCGAGCACAAGCCAACGCAGCAGCCAAACCACCGATGCCCGCGCCCGCGATCAGGATGCGATGCGCCATGTCATCTCAATCTCGTGTTGCGCGCTGCTGCACACGGTCGATATAGGCTTGGCCGTCCGGTGGACGACCCGCGCGCTGGCTCTCCCAGATCATCACGCCAAGCTCCTCCATCACTTCGTGGTGCGCCTCATGCAAATCGCCGCGCCTTGCCGTGAGCAGCTCCACCGCTTGGCGAATGCCTCGCGGCTGGTCGATGCTGCTTTGCTCGCTAATCGACAAATGCATCGACAAATGCAAGAACGGATTCGTACGGGCATCACTCACGTCGTACATCTTGGCAAGCGCCGCATCCACTTCAGCGAAAGCGGCGTGGTATTCTGGATGCTCATCGATCCACAGAGCGGCCAGCGTCTCCACGCCTTCCATCGGCAGATTTTTTTGATGCTTTTCATACACCGTACATATAAAGCGGCGCACATCTTCTTGGCTAGGAGTAAACATGCGCGAGATTGTCGCACTTCATGAACTTCCCCTTCATCACCGACCCTTGGTTTTACGCAGCCGCCATTCCCGCAGTTTTTCTGATGGGGCTAGCCAAATCCGGTTTCGGCTCGGGATTTGGCGCCTTGGCCGTTCCCATCATGGCCCTGTCGGTCACCGTGCCGCAGGCTGCAGCGATCTTCATGCCCTTGTTGCTTGCCATTGACGTCATCGGCATCACCGCCTTTCGCAAAGACGTCGACAGGACGCTACTTCGCTTCCTGCTGCCTTGGGGTTTGATCGGCATTGTGGCGGGTACGATTGTGTTCAAACTCGTCTCAGCACCGGCCGTGGCCGGTATCGTCGGTATTTTGACCTTGCTCTTTCTCGCTCAACGCCTTCTTTTTCCCCCCAGCGCGGATGCTGGCCCGCTCCCGCTGTGGCTTGGCCGCTGGTTGATCGCGGCTGCTGGGTTTACCAGCTTTGTGGCACACGCAGGCGGGCCACCCTACTCGGCCTATATCTTGCGCTTAAAACTCGCACCGATCACCTACACTGCGACCGCAGCCTATTTTTACTTCATCGTGAACTTGAGCAAATGGGTCCCGTATGCTTGGCTTGGCCTGCTGGATTGGCGCAACTTTGCGACATCCATCGTTTTGATGCCGGTTGCCTTTGCGGGCGTGTGGCTGGGCATTCGCATCGCCCGCCATATCCAACCGACCCTGTTTTACCGACTCATCTACGTCGGCATGTTTCTCACAGGCTGCAAATTGGTTTGGGATGGCTTTTTCAGATCGGCCTCATTGACATGATCAAGCCGGCCGCTACAGCATCCACTTAACCATCGGGTGGGTAGACAAGGTGCGGTACAGCTCATCAAGCTGCTCCCGGCTGGTAGCGGTGATGGTTAAGGTCAAGCCCAAGTAATTCCCGCCTGAACTGTCTTTGCGGGTGATGGTCGTCTCATCAAAAACGGGATCAAACTGCCTGGCCACGTGAATAATAGCTTCCTCGAAACCAGCGACCTTTAGCCCCAATACCTTGATCGGGAACGCACTGGGGTACTTAATGAGCGATTGCTCAGGCGGAATATCGGAGGGATTGGTTGGGGTATTCACACCGCTATTTTCGCAGCTTGGTAGCCTGCGTACAGGCGTTGATACACCGGCCCCGGAACGCCAAGGCCCACTGGATTGCCATCGAGCTGGGTGATGGGCAGCACTTCCTTGGTGGCGGAGCTGAGCAGCAATTCATCGGCCGCCAGCACCTCTTCCCGCGTGACCCGGCGCAAAACAAAAGGAATCCCTTGAGCCTTCGCGATTTCTTCGATCAATCCGAAGCGAATGCCTTCAAGCACCAGATTGTCCTTGGGCACCCCGATCACGGCACCGTCCTTGACTAGCCAAACATTGCTCGATGCCGCCTCCGACAAAAACCCTCGGCGAAACATCACGGTCTCGGTCGCACCGGCGTCGAAACTGATTTGCCGAGCAAACACGCTGCCGAGCAAACTGGTGGACTTGATATGCGCTTTTTCCCAACGAAAATCGTCCGCACTCACGCAGGCCACGCCGTGTTCGCGTTGCGCTGCTGTCGGCATGCTCAAGGGCGTTCGCATCATGAAGACTGTCGGCGCGATGTCTTTGGGCATCACATGATCACGCAGCGCGACGCCACGCGTGATTTGCAGATAAATCAACCAGTCTTTTGAAGATTGCTCGGAGCTAACCATGATCGGTTCGGAATCCATTGCCACTGGATGAGGCGTCAGCAATTGCTCAACCATCGCCAACCATTGCTCGCGACGATGCGGGTTTGGGATACGCATCTCGGCCAGGGAGCGCTCCAGTCGGGCCATATGCTGAGCCAAGCGGAACGGCTTGCCGCCATACACCACGAACACCTCATACACACCATCGCCGAAGATGAAGCCACGATCCATCACACTGATCTTGGCTTGATCAATCGTGGTGAATTCCCCTGAACGGCCATGGCCCAGATAGCAAGGATAAGGAGGCAAGTTCACGCTCATGGTGTCGACGCTCTCTCTGTCTAGGGAATTAACTTGACCGACGTGTACGGATTCTTCGCCGTTGCTTGCGCCAGAGATTCAAGCGCCAGCCTGCTTTCACGCCGAAATAGCCCGCGACTGCGCCCCCAACCGCAAAAATGCCCATCCCGAGAATCGCAGGCCAGCCGATGCTCGAAATCCACTGCAATACTCCACCGCCGTTGGCGAGGGAGACAGGCGGTGGTGCGTTGAGAAAAAGGCTGCCCACCTGATACGCTAGGTACAACCAGAATCCGACTGTGAACGGATTCGTGATAAAGGTGATCGCGGCAGCCACGGGGATGTTTCCCCGCCACCAAACGCAATGCGCTGCGGCAAAGATGATCTGCGCAAAAGGAATCACGAAGGCCCAAAAACATCCGATCGCAACTCCGCGAGCGACCGACTCGTGCTGCGCCGTCCATAGTTTGCGGTCAAGCACACGATCAGCGATGGGCGCAAGCCACGGTTGCTGCGCCAGTTCTTCCCGCGTAGGCAGATTCGCGCGAATACGGTCAATCAAGCTAGGCATGGAGTCTCATTGATAAAGGCAAAGTACGAATAGCAGATTGTCATCTAAGTCACTATCGCCCCAGAACTGAAGCTGGATCGTCGCTGCGCAAAACTTTTTTTGCAAGTGTCGCGAGTTGTTGCGCGTTGGCATTAAGCACCTCGCGCTTGACCGCAAGGATCTGGCTTGGGTGCATGGAGAAACTACGTAGACCCATGCCAATCAACAAACGCGTCATGGTGACATCGCCGGCCATCTCGCCACACACGCTCACACTTTTTCCTGCCTCATTGCACTGGCGAATGGTGCTGGCGATCAGATGCAAAATCGCCGGATGAAGCGGGTCGTA
>JANPAK010000008.1:0-6813 GCA_031429925.1 Variovorax sp. | reverse complement strand
GTCGACCTCGAAGGCAACGTTGCGCAGCCCAATGAAATGGCGACCCTACTGATCTGGGCCTTCATTGGAGGTTTGTGGGGCGTCCAGCGCAAGATCATTGGTGTTTGGACATTCGCGCTGCTGGGCGCCTTCTTGGCGATTGGGCTGGGCATTTCACATTCCCGCATAGGCATCGTTGAGGCCGTCGCGGTCTTCATTTTGCTGATTGCGTACCGCCGGCATTTTGGTGGATGGCCCATCGTATGGGCGTGCTTGGCCTTACTCATCGTCCAAGCCATCGTATTCCTTGGCTTATACGAGCTGATGGAAGCCATGATGCTTGAATACCGCGGCCGTGCGCTTGATCAGATCACCAATAATGCCCCCCGTCTGCAAATCTATGAACTTTCCATTGAAGCGATATTGAGATCGCCTTGGGTGGGATATGGGGCTACGACGCTGGCCATGGCCCAGTGGGTCACCAGCCCGGAAGAGCTCGCGTTACACGCTTACTTCCTTCAGGCGCACAACATTGGCCTTGATCTGCTTGCTTGGTTTGGGATTCCGATGGGTGCTGCAATCATTTTGGCGCTCATTTTGTGGCTTCGAGGCGTGGTCATAAAAACGAAACAAGCAGCGGAATTGGTATTTATGTTCGCGTTGATTGTTTTTGTGCTTCACGCTAACGTTGAACTGCTGCACTGGAGCCCGGCGTATTTGTTTCCCGCCGTTGTTTTTGCTGCGGTTTTGGATCATGCCGTTAAGAGCCGCGTTGTATGGCGCGCGTCAGTTACCTCGTTTTTGATATACACCGCCTTGTTGTCTGCAATTTTGATCGCCACCATCTATGACTACTACCGTTTGGAGCGGGGCTACATTCACTTGCGCGCGGAAGAGGCTCGGCTGCGCACGGTGACCGATGTGCCCGAACCCTTGGTGCTCTACCACCTTGCAGACTACTTGCTCATGAGCCGAATGATTGGGCGTGCTCCTGTGCCACCCGAGACGATCGCGTGGATGGAGCGAACTGTGCAAGGCATCCCCAACTACAACACACAACTGACCCACGCCGTCACTCTCGCACTGAACGGCAGGCGTGCAGAAGCTATTGTGTGGATGCAGCGCCTTAACAGTGTGTCGCCGCCGGCCTACCTTGAATCCTATCGTCGGGTTTGGTCTAATTTCCAGCGGCAATATCCCGACCAAATTGGCGACATGAGTTGGCCTGAGTTGCCAAAGAAGTAGGTGGCTCGATTGCGTTCGGCGGGTATGGCTAGATCGCTTGGCTTGGTTTTGCTGACCGGGATATGGGTGCTGCACTGCAGCTACGGATTTTCGTGGAACATCGCGCAGTGGATCGTCTCGAGCTGCCTGATTCTTCTGTGGTGCCTAAGCTTGACGCTACACGACAAGGCAACAGCCATCGACATCCCTAGGCAGCTTGCCATGGGGATTTTTCTGGGCTCATGTATTGCCGCAGCCATGGCTGTTGTTCAGTTTATGGGATGGGCGGCTTTTTTTGAGCCTTGGGTTCTTGCATCGCCTGATCGGCAAGCCTACGGAAGCCTGCGCCAGCGCAATCAACTGTCGACGCTAGCGGTCTTGGGATTCGTTTCGATTTGCTATCTGTTGCAATCGCAACGCCCATCTGCGAACGCGACGATCAAGTCCGTTGCCTATGCGGGCGCCCTCACGCTCTTGGCCTTCAGTGTTGCGTTTAGTGAATCGCGAACGGGATTGATTCAGTGGCTTGTGGTCGCCGTTGCTGTTTGGATGGCGAAACCCAACATGCCTTATGGCGCCCGAAAGTGGGCCGCCTTTTCGATGGCGATCTACACACTTGCGGTTTGCTTGACGCCGTGGTTGGCAGCGTGGTCTGGCAACACCAGCGGCGGACTTTTGGGTCGTATAGACGACGCGAACGCACTGTCTCGGATTTCTTTGTGGAGCAATGTGGCGCAGCTCATTGCGCAGCAGCCCTGGTTGGGACACGGCTGGCGGTCACTGGCCTATGCCCACTACAGCAGCGACTTTTCTGGCGCGCGATTCATGGAGATGTTGGATAACGCGCATAACCTGCCGCTGCACTTGGCTGTCGAGTTGGGCGTTCCGGTGGCTTTGGCTTTCTGTGCGGTGATTACTTGGTTGGTGTGGCGCAACCAACCCTGGAAGGAGCTGCAACCAGATCGCCAATTGGCATGGGCAATCCTGCTCGTGCTGGCTATTCACAGCCTAGTGGAGTACCCGCTGTGGTACGGGCCATTTTTCATGACGGCAGTGATTTGCATTGGGGTGCTTTGCGCTCCTTTGTGGCGAAATAGACTGCTTGCGCAAGCAAAATCAGCGCGAAGTGCTATGTATTTGGGAGCGACTTGCATCGCAATTTCGCTGCTGTCGGGCACGGCATACGTGGCCTTTGATTACCACCGTGTCAGCCAGATTTTTCTACAGTCTGAGCAGCGAAGCGCGTGGTTTTCGCACGATGCGTTAGCGGAGGCCCAAAAGAGCGCGTTGTTTGGCAGTCACGCCAAGTTTGCAGAGCTCGTGATCACGCCACTGTCGCGCGAAACGGCGCCCCGCGTTTTGGAGCTGTCCAGCGAACTGGTGAAATGGTCGCCGGAGCCGCGTGTGGTGGAGAAACTGATCGAGTCGGCCGTCATGATGCAACTAGATGAATTGGCCATGTTTCACATCCAGCGCTACAAAGTGGCCTATCCGCAAGCTTATGCGGCGTGGTCAAAGCGTGCATCGTAGATCAAACCAAGATCACCAGCGGGCCTTCACTTTGTTGTAGGCGTTGTCGCCCACAAAGCGATGCGCAGTGGGGGCGAGATGTCGGTCATCGGCATACAAGTAGACCGCGTAATTTGACACCACATTGGTCGTTCCAGTGCATGAGGTGACCGCGCCAGTGCAAGCTGCTGTTAAGACAGTGCCACCGGTGCCCAGTGTTGTGGGGTCGAAGTAAAGCGCACCAATGTAAGCTTCGTTATCGATCAGAAGCAAACCCGTCCCCACGTCTGACAGGGCGATCTTAAGGCTGTCGTTGAATGCGCGCGTTGCAGCGGTGAGTGCCACCGTTCGCGTTATCGCGCTGGCATAAGGTGTTTTGCCAATATCAGGTGCGTTTGCAATGACGACGTGTTGTCCACCGGCAGCGAGCAATCGGCGCACCTGCACGGCCAGCGCTTTACCGGCAGCATCTGCCGCAACAACCAAGGCCGCGTCACTTGAATTTGCTGCCGAAAGAGCCACCAACTCAGCAACGCCAGGATCCACCACAATCAAGTCGCGTGCTGCGATCGTGCTTGTTGCGGCAGGAAGAGTCAAAAACGTGGAAATCTGAGTTTCAATCGTGTTTCCTGCGCCGTTGATCCGTGCGTGCCCCTGCGCAAAGCCTAATCCGCCTGAGACTGCGGCGGTGATTGTTTGACTGTAGCTCACTGCCAAACGTTCGACCCAAATATTGACGCTGCCATCGTTCACGGTGTATTTGCTGCCCGTTTGCCCGACGTCGGATAGCCCATCACCAAAGCTGATCACCCGGGTCGGAACAAGCGGTTCAAAAGTGGTGCCTTCGCCGCAGCCCGCAACCAGCAGCCCGAGGCCCAAGCTCAGAACAGCGAAAACGTGCGTCGCGCAGCGGCGCAGGGGAAATGAGGCAAAGCGGAACAGGGCAGTCATGGAACGAAGCTCACAAACTGGAAACAAACATACATACACTCGGCCTAGCCGAGCAACAGGCGCTATCTTAACCTTGGAGGACGATCCGGTCGCACAGAGTGCAAGCCAAAACTGGCAGGCTTAGGACGCAGCCCGTTGCAAACGATCCCTGACGCCGTCCCAAGCAGCATCCGTTGGCACAGTTTCCACCCAAATCAATCGAACGTTTTGGGCATCAAAATCACGCAACACTGCAAAAAGCTGTTGCGCTGTGGCGATGGCGTCGGGAGGCATTCGGCGCACAACGATATGGCTAGAGCGCGGCTTGAGCGGGCTTCGGGCATAAATGGCGATGCTTTTGCCTTCGGAACCCAACAAATCGAGCGCCGTTTGCAGCGCATTTGCATCCATCAGGCGTAGGGCCGCTCGCGGCGCGTAATGCGCAGCCAGGGTGCCGGACGCGCGGGGAGCGGCTTTCTGAACAGAAGTTTCAGGTCCAGTATGGCCAATTGGAGCTTTTAGTTCTTGTGTGGAGTGCTCACTATTCAATAGCAATTTTCGCCCCATCGCCGTCTCCAGCTGCATGGCCGTGAGAACACCGGGGCGCAACTGCACCGGTGCACCTCGCGTGCAGTCGATGATGGTTGACTCGATGCCAACCTCGCAGGCACCACCGTCTAAGACGGGCATATCGCGGCCAAACTCGGCGATCACATGAGCCGCTGTGGTTGGGCTGACTTTGCCGAATTTGTTCGCACTGGGCGCTGCAACGCCAAGGACACTAAGTTTGGCGCATTCTAGAAGTAAAGAGCGCGCCATGGGGTGCGCCGGACAGCGCACGCCAATCGAATCTTGGCCGCCTGCACAGGCCGCAGCCACGCCGCTTTTGCGCGGCAAAATGACGGTCAGTGGGCCCGGCCAGAAAGCATCCATCAAGCGCTGGGCATAATCTGGAATCTCGGCGGCAAAGGCCAACGCCGCCTGCGCATTGATGACATGGACGATCAGTGGATGATCGCTAGGGCGGCCCTTTGCTGCAAAAACCTTGGCCACTGCAGAGTCATCGGTCGCATTGGCGCCGAGACCATAGACAGTCTCGGTTGGAAATGCCAGCAATTGGCCAGCGAAGATCAGCTGCGCCCCTTGTTCGACAGACCAAGTGGCCATGCGTTAAGCCACATCCAGCATGGTTGGGGTGTAGGGCAGTTTCAGAGTTTGCGCGACCTCAAGGGCCACACTGCCTGCCATCTCCGGCGTTGAGCCTGTCACGGTGATATGCCCCATCTTGCGCCCTTTGCGAGCGCCGGCCTTACCGTATAAATGCAACGCGACGCCTGGCAACGCCAACACGGTGACCCAATCCGGCGTGACTTCCTGTTCTTTCGCGTCTAGCCAGATATCGCCGAGCAGGTTCAGCATGACGCAATTCGATAACTGCACAGGCTGCGCCAAAGGCAGGCCACAAAGGGTGCGAACCTGCATCTCAAACTGACTTAAGCTAGAGCCTTCGATACTCCAATGGCCGCTGTTATGAGGGCGTGGAGCGATTTCATTGACCCGGAGGGCGCAGGAGTCACTCAAACCACCGGCGGCGTCGGGCAGGACAAAAAACTCCACGCACAACACCCCCACATATTGCAAATGATTTGCTATCAATTTGGAAGCAATCTGCGCAGATTCTATAACGCCATTCGGCAGATTTCCTTCATAAATCTCGCTGCTGGCTAAGATGCCATTCACATGTACATTACGCGCCACCGGCAGCGTCACCATCTGCCCATCCGCACCGCGCGCCAGCACCACGGAGCATTCGGCAACCAACGGAGCGAACTGCTCCAACACACAAGGCACATCGCCCAGTTGCTTGAACGCGATGCTGGCCTGGGAACGTGTATTCACTTTGGCTTGGCCCTTGCCGTCGTAGCCAAGCGTGGCGGTCTTGATCAGACCGGGAAAGCATTCGTCGGGTGCGCCGGTGATATCGACAAGTCGCTCTATGGCAATGAAGGGCACCGGTCCTGCATGGGGATTGCCCGAGATTTTGGCGACCTGCGATAGCATGGTCTTTTCTTCCATGCGGTTTTGCGCGATTGCCACGCATTCAGCACTGGGCGAGACGACGCGCTGCGCGCCCAGCGTCACCATTGCGGGTGCGGATACGTTCTCAAACTCGGTCGTGATCGCCACGCAGCGCTGCATGAGCTGCGCGAGAGCGCTTTCATCGTCAGTGGAGCCTTGAATGTGGTAGTTCGCCGTCGCACCAGCCGGGCTGATGGGATCTTTGTCGAGCACGGCGGTGAGATAGCCCATGCGCTGAGCCGCCTGCACAAACATGCGCCCGAGTTGGCCGCCACCCAGTACACCCAAGGTTGCTCCGGGAAGAATGACGCTCATAGCCCCACCTTCATCTGCGAAGCGGCCAAAGTCTGCGCGGCGCGAAAGGCCTGCAGTTTTTTTGCCAAAGTGACATCATGCACAGCCAGCATCGCGACCGCAAACAAGGCCGCGTTTGCGGCTCCTGCTGTGCCAATCGCAAAAGTGGCCACTGGGATGCCCTTGGGCATCTGCACAATGCTGTGCAGGGAATCCACGCCCTGCAAATGCTTAGAGGCGACCGGCACGCCTAGCACCGGCACCGTGGTTTTTGCCGCAAGCATGCCTGGTAAATGCGCCGCGCCGCCTGCGCCGGCAATGATGGCTTGTAGGCCCCGCGCGGCCGCGCTTTCTGCGTAAGCAAACATCGCATCCGGCATCCGATGCGCGGAAACCACGTGGCATTCGTGGGGGATGCCAAAATCGGTGAGAATCTGCGCAGCGTGCTGCATGGTCTCCCAGTCTGAGCTGGAGCCCATCACCACACCGACAGAGAAGTTTGCTTGTGTCATCCCTTGGATTGTAAGCAGCAGCCCTGATCTTATAAACAATCGCCTATTGCCCTATCCGGATTGAACCCATGATTGACGTGACCATTGCCAGTTTCGAGACCGAAGTCGTCGAAGCCTCCAAAAGCTTGCCAGTGCTGATCGATTTTTGGGCGCCTTGGTGCGGCCCCTGTAAAACCATTGGCCCCATGCTGGAAAAGCTCGAAACTGACTATGAGGGTCGTTTTAAGCTCGTCAAGATCAACTCTGACGACGAACAGCAACTCTCCGCAGCCTTTGGTATCCGCAG
>JANPAK010000007.1:0-3786 GCA_031429925.1 Variovorax sp. | reverse complement strand
CTTCAAGACCTCCCTTGCCGCGGCCTACTCACTGCAAGGCGAAACCGACCTCGCCCGGGCCGCGGCGGAAGCTGCGCTGCAGGCGCGGCCGAACCATGCGCTGGCGACGGTGCAATTGGCGCGGCTGGCAGCGGCGGCAGGCGACAGCGCCGACGCGCTGCACAAGCTTGACGAGGTGCTTTTGAAGGAGCCGGGCCATGTCGAAGCTGGCCTGCTCAGGGCACAGGTCCTGCTGCGCTCCAAAAACGAGCCCAGCGCTGCCATCGCCGCCTTCGGTCAGGTGCGCGACGCGCACCCCGACTCGATTGCGGCACACACCGGCGTCATCAGCGTGCTCGTCGAGCAGCACCAGCTCGCACAAGCCAAGATCGAATTCGAGCGACTGAAGAAGCAGGCGCCTGGCCACCCCGAGACACTTTTCTTGCAGGCGCAGTTTGCGTTTGCCGACAACGACTACAGGGCAGCGCGCGAAATCTGCGACGTGCTGCTGGCAGCCGCGCCGGACGCCGTGCGCGTGCTGCTGTTGGCCGGCGCGGCGGAGCACCGCATGCAGCACTACACCCTGGCTGAGGGTCTGCTCGGTCGCGCGCTGAAGCTGGAACCGGAGCTGCTCCCCACACGCCACCTGCTGGCACAGAACTTCATGCGCGACGCCCGGCCAGAGAAGGCCGTCGAGGTCCTGCGGCCGCTGATCGAAGGGTCGCGCGCCGATGCGGTCAGCCTGGCCCTGGCGGGCCAGGCTTACTTGCAGGCCGGGGACGACAAGCGCTCGGAAGCGGCGTTCCAACGCGCCCGCCAGGTGGCGCCCGAAGATGTCAAGGTGCGCACCTCGCTGGCCTTGGCCCAGCTCAGTCGCGGCAATAACGCCTCAGCGATGACCCAGCTCGAAGCCATTGCCCAGTCCGACGGCGGCAGCAGCGCCGACCTGGCGCTGGTGAGTGCGCGCATGCAACAAAGCGACCACCAGGGCGCGCTTCGAGCCATCGCCGGTCTGGAGAAGAAACAACCCGCCCAAGCACTGCCGCTGGTGCTGCGCGCACGCGTCTTGAGTAGGCAAGGGGATCTCGAGGCCGCTGCGGCCAGCTACCGACAGGCCCTGGTCAAGGAGCCCCGGTACTTCCCGGCAACCGCCGGATTGGCCAGCCTTGACATCAGGGCCGGTAAGCCGCAACAAGCGCGTGAGCGCTTCCAAGCCCTGATCAAGGCCGATCCCAAGCACCTGCAGGCCCGCCTGGCACTGGCCGAGTTGGATGGCCGCCTGGGTGCACCAGCGGCTGCCTTGATTGCGCAATACACGGACGCGGTGAAGGCCGACCCGACACAAAGTGAATCCCACCTGGCTTTGATCGAGAGCCTGCTGTCTGCTGGCGACGGTGCTGGCGCCATGGCGGCGGCGCAGCAAGCGGCTGCGGCGCTGCCCAACGACGTGGTCCTGATGGATGCGCTGGGCCGCGCACAGCTGGCCGCCGGCGACCGCCAGCAAGCGGTCTCCACCCTCAAGCGACTGGCCAGCTTTAAACCCAAGGATCCGCTGCCCCAGGTTCGACTGGCAGATGCGCACCGAGCCAACCAAGACCGCGGCGCCGCTTCGGTGGCGCTCAAGCAAGCGCTGGCCATCGAGCCCGACAACCTGCTGGCCCAGCGTGGCCTGGCGTTGCTGGCGGCCGAAGAGCAGCGCCCCGCAGAGGGGCTGACCTTGGCGCGTGCGATGCAGCAACGACTGCCCAAGGAGGCCGTAGGCTTTGCACTCGAAGGCGAACTTGAGGCTGGCGGCCGCAACTGGGCAGCGGCCGCCCGGGCCTATCGTTTGGCGCTGCAGCGAGACCCGAGCAGCGACCTCGCTGCTCGCTTGCACGGCACCTTGGTGGCCGGCGCTTCGGGAGCCGAGGCTGACCGCTTTGCCGCCGACTGGTTAAAGAGCAAGCCCGCGGACGCAGCCTTCATGCTCTACCTGGGCGACAAGGCCGCCGCTGCCAAGGACTGGGGCCGCGCCGAGGCGCATTACCGTGCGGTGCACGCCCTGCAACCCCAACACGCCGGCGCGCTGAACAACATCGCCTGGCTGCTGGCCACCCAGCGCAAGGTCGGAGGGGTTGTGATGGCAGAAAAAGCCAATGCGCTGTCGCCAGGGCGTTCTGATCTGCTCGACACCTGGGCCTTTGCGCTGGAGTCCGAGAACCAGTTGCCCAAAGCAGTCGAAACCCAGAGGAAGGCCGTCGCAATCGACCCCAAGGAACCGATGCTCCGCTTGCGGCTGGCTCGACTCCTTGCAAAGCAGGGCGACAAGTCCGCAGCACGCAAGGAACTGGAAATCCTGGCCCAACTGGGCGACCGGTTCGCTGGGCAATCCGAGGCACAGGCCCTTCGAAAAGAGATGCAATAGTTGTCCATCGCCGTCGGGTTTTCTTACATTTTCGTTACGATGCTGACGTATACCACCCCCCTAAGTTGTTGAAAGTCAAGAACAAAATCTGATCTGGCACGAGACCTGCTTTCTACGTCATCGGCGGTAATCGCGCCGTATCAATCCATAACCGAGTCAAGGGAAAACACCTGATGAATCACCAATCGTTCCGTCATGGCCTGCGCATGGCTGCCGTTGCAGCCGCTGCCTGCGTTTCGCTCAGCGCCCATGCGGGCCTGGTTACCTGGACCATCACTGGCCCTGGTATCACCAGCGCCAGCCAAGCCGGCGACACCGCGACTCTGAATTACTCGCAACCCGGGTCCGCCGGCTACGCGAGCCAGACCTGGGCGATTCGTGCCGTGGCCGATACCTCCGGCAACTTCAACTTCGACTGGGATTACACCGGCTTCCACTCCTTCTTCGGCGTCACGGCCTTCCTGACCACAACGCTGGGTGACACCCTCGTCAACGCTGGCCCCGCCAACTGCTGCAGCTCGCCTTCGTCCGGCTTCTCCTACAACGGAAGCTACACCTTCACGGGTCTGACGGCTGGTCAATCCTTCGGCTTCAACGTCGGTGGTGCCCACTTCGACAGCACGCAGGTCAAGCAAGGCACCGTGACGCTCAAGCAGATTCCGGAACCCACCAGCCTCGCGCTGGCAGGCGTAGGCCTGTACGGTGTTGCCCCCTTCATGGGACCCTGGAAGCACAACACCGTGTGGGCCCAGGCGGCGCAGAAAAAGCCGCTGACCATCGGCCTGACCATGGACGCCTCGGGCCAGTTTGCCGCCAGTGGCGGCGAAGAGCGGCTTGGCGCGATGATGGCGATCAAGGAGTTCAACGACAAGGGCGGCGTGCTGGGCCGGCGCATCGAAGCGATCCACATGGACACCGAGACCACGCCGGCGACCGGCTCGCGCGTGGCCGAGCGCATGATCGCGCGCAATGAGGCGGCATTCCTGATCGGCGCAGTGCACTCGGGCGTGGCCAATGCCATCAGCCAGGTGGCGCAGAAGTACGGCACCATCTTCCTCAACACCAATTCAAGCTCGCCTACCGAAGCGGGCAAGGACTGCCACCGCGTGAAATTCGTGTGGGACGGCAACGGCACCAACTTCGCCCATGCGATCGTGAAAAACGCGATCCGCGCCAACGGCAAGAACTGGGTGCTGATGACCAATGATTACGTGTGGGGCCACAGCACCTCTAAGGCAACGCGTGCGTTGGTGGAAGCGAACGGCGGCAAGATCATCGACGAGTTGCTGGTGCCGCAGAACACGCGCGACTTCTCTTCGTATCTGCTCAAGCTGCAGCAGCTCAAGCCCGACGTGGTGGCCACGGCCATCGGTGGCGACGACATCAAGGCGCTGCGCCAGCAG
>JANPAK010000006.1:0-3523 GCA_031429925.1 Variovorax sp. | reverse complement strand
CTTTGCCCGGCCACCAGCGGCGCCCCTTCGAGGGGGAGGCGATCGGAGATCGCTTCGGGGGTGGTCGTTCCTTTCATTCGAACTTCACCCTCGGATCGATCAGCACATAGGTCAAGTCAGAAATCAGCTTGGTGACTAAGCCAATCAGCGTAAAGAGATACAGCGTGCCAAGCACCACGGGGTAATCGCGCCGGATCACCGCTTCATAGCCCAGCAGCCCCAAGCCATCGAGCGAAAAAAGCGTCTCGATCAGCAGGGAGCCGGCAAAGAACGCGCCCACAAACGCAGCGGGAAAGCCCGTGATGATCGGCAGCAGCGCGTTGCGAAACACATGCTTATAGAGCACGCCACGCTCAGACAGTCCCTTCGCTCGCGCCGTGATCACATACTGCTTGCGAATCTCTTCCAAAAAGGAATTCTTGGTCAGCATCGTGATCGTCGCAAAACTGCCCAAGACCATCGCCGTCACTGGCATGGCGATATGCCATAGATAGTCGACGATCTTGGCGCCAGCTGAGAGCGCTTCCCAGTTGCTCGACGTTATCCCCCGCAGCGGAAACCATTGCAATTGCCCACCAAACACCACCAGCAAAAACACGCCGAGCACAAAGCCGGGAATCGCATAGCCGACCAGCACGATCAGCGTCGTCCACAAATCAAAACCGCTGCCCGCGCGCACAGCCTTCTTGATGCCCAGCGGTACAGAAATCAAATAGGTCAGGAAAAAAGTCCAAAGCCCCAGCGAGATCGACACCGGCAGCTTTTCCTTGATCAAATCCCACACTGGCTTATTCTGAAAAAAGCTTTTGCCCAAATCAAAGCTCAGGTATTGCTTGACCATGATCCAAAAGCGCTCGGGAGCAGGTTTGTCAAAACCATACAGCGCCTTGATTTCCGCTAAGCGTTTGGCGTCCACGCCCTTATCGCCTCGGTATTCAAAGCCAAAGCCCGCGCCTTCCGCGCCGCCGGCTTTTGCGGCCCGCGCTTCGGCCATGTATTGCTCCACCGGCCCTCCCGGCACGAACTGAATCACCACAAAGGTCAGCAGCAACACGCCAAACAATGTGGGGATCATGAGCAAAAGGCGCTTGAGGATGTAGGCTAGCATTTGACTAAGGGAATTTAATCGCCGCCCCGCGCAAGCGTATTGAGTAGTCTTTTCCGTTCGATTGTGTTTGCCAGATAGAGTCTATGAAATAGCGGCAGCCCGGGGCAACCACTGAGCAGCCAAATCGCCAACATCGCTCTTAGTTGTGGGTGCACAGCGTCAGCCTCCCACTTGCCCGAAACGATTGCTCGCCGAATATTGCGCTTTCCAACCTTAATTTCAACAGGTTCACCTTCAGAGGCATCCCCCTTGTAGCTCAATTGTTCTAAGCTTGGAACGCGGGTAACAAAGAAGAATGTGAAGTGTCCAAAGTCACCAACCTCATCTCCTACGCGCGTAGATTTCTTGTGACGCTCCTCAATAATTGGGAAATAGTTCTTTACGTGATCAACACTCAGCAAACCCGATTCCTCATGTAACTCTCTCATCGCTGTGTAATGTAAATTCTTGCAGTCATCGCGTCTGGTTTTTTTATCCATTTCATCTAAGCGGTAAGCCATATATCCACCACCAAAGCCATGTACCTTTCCAGTATGTGTCTGTGCATTTTTTCGACGATGCAATACAAACGTGCATCGCTTCCAAAATTGAAAGCTAGAGTTGGCAACCACAACCAAGTTGTTTGCTCCTAACACTAGCGTCCTATCCTTCAATTCCTTTGGCATAGCCCGAAGCTGGCTGTAGCGGTCAATGCAAAGCAACGACAGCGCTGGTTTATCTTCAACATAAAGGGGCCGCGGATCATCAGTTGCGTGATCTAAAAGAACAAACGCGTGAGGGTCATCTGCCCTCTTTAGGTCGGCAACTTGCTGCCGTGACAAGGTCTCAGCTAAAGCATTGTCAATCTGTGAAAAGATTGTGGGCTCCGTTTGGCAATGCATTGGCACGAGCTTGGGATGAAACCTGCCAACGCTATTTAAGCGAACCTCATGCTCCTTAAAAAAGTTGTTGATAGCGTCGATTTCTTCTCGTGCAAGCGTTCTAGGCACGCCCATCAGTAAGAGTCGATCAAGCAAAGATAGCCATAAAGGTGCTTTTACAAAAAAAGTGATGGTGGTGCCGATTGCGGCAATTACCTTTACGATCAACATCAATGTCTCGAAATCAAACATTGCTTACTTCCTATCAAAGTTTTTGCTCCACCAGGTGCTCAGCAGCCAGCCATCGGCCCGCGCGTAGGGCGGCATCGGCTCTTTGTAGCTGAGCTTTTGCGCCGCATAGGCCACGTTGTGTTGCGTGGCGCTCCATTGCGGAATGAATATATGGCTGTGTGCGATCACGCGCTCCAGCGCCTTGCAAGCGGGCAGCAGCTCGGCCTTGGTCTGTGCGCCCACCATTTTGGCCAGCAAATCATCCACCGCTGGGCTTTTGATGCCCGCGTAATTGCCCGAGTCTGGCGTGTCGGCGGCTTTGGTGCCAAACAACTCAAAATACTCTTGACCCGGCGTATGCGTACCTTGGAAGGCCATCACCACCATGTCGTAATCAAACTTTTGCACGCGATTTTGATACAGCGCGAAATCCACAATCCGCATGCGCATCTCCACGCCAATTTTGGCGAGATTGCGAATCATCGCGCTATGGGTACGTGATCCCGCCTCGGAGCTATCCAGCAGCTCAATCACCAGCGGCTCGCCTTTGGCATTTTTCATCTTGCCATCTTGCACCGTGTAGCCCGCTTCTTTGAGCAGCACCATGGCCTTGCGCAGATTCTCGCGCAAGCGATCTTGCCCATCGGTGTTGGGCGGGCTCGTCATCGGGCCAAAGGCCGCTGCGGGAATCTTGCCGCGCCATGGCTCTAGCAGGGCCAGCTCTTGAGGGGAAGGCGAGCCAGTGGCTTCACACGCCGTATTACCAAACAGGCCATTGACCCGTGTATAGAGCCCATAAAACATCTGGCGGCTCATCCAGTTGAAATCCATCGCCATGCCAATCGCTTCTCGCACGCGCACATCTTGAAACTTCTCGCGCCGCGTATTAAAGATGTAGCTTTGATAACCTGTGGGCAGGCGATGCTTGAATTCACCTTTCTTCAAACGCCCATCGTCAAAGCGCTTGCCGCTCACGCGCCGCGCCCAATCGCCCGCTGAATAAAACTGCATGAAATCAAACTCACCCGCCTTCAAGCCCTCCAGGCGTGCGGTGTTGTCTTTGTAGATCTTGATCGTGATCTTGTCGAAGTTGTGCATGCCGCGATTGACGCTCAAGTCTTTGCCCCAATACGAGGGATCGCGCACATAGCTGATGTCTTTGCCGAAATTCACTGGGCCCACATTGTAAGCGCCGCTGCCAATCGGAATATCCATCACCACCTGATCAAAAGGCTTGCGCTTGCCGTCTTTCTCCAGCCCCCAATCGCGGCTAAAAATCGCAATGCCGCCCACGGTCAGCGGCAACTCACGGTTCTTCTTCTTG
>JANPAK010000005.1:0-2434 GCA_031429925.1 Variovorax sp. | reverse complement strand
GGGAGCTACCAGGTTTCGAGTGAGGAAAGCACGGTCGCCCATGGGCGCGGTGGGGCAATTCCCTGAATGGTTGTGGTGCGGATGCCGGTCATCGGCGCTGGGGGTGCCTTTCGAGGTGCGGCGATATCGGCGCTAGTGTATTGCGAGAAAAGAGCCAGACTCCTCAACACTGAACGTCCGTATGGTTGCAAGATGAATCCGGAGAATCTGCTCACTTTCAATCTCGCGCACATGGCACGAGTCGGGATAAACATCGGCCAAACGCTGAACGAGTCGTTGTGACAGGTTCTGGTCGAACAGCAGTCGCATAGTCGCGAGTCCGTCCCGAGCTACGTGGCCGGGCTGGATACAAACCGGCGCTCGCGGTCGGCCGCGAACAAAAGACAGGCGCGGATGTCATCGCGCTCCAAGTCGGGAAAATCCGCCAGGATTTCATCCTCCGACATACCGGCGGCGAGGTATTCTAGCACGTCGTACACGGTGATTCGAAGCCCGCGAATACAGGGCTTTCCGCCACGCTTGCCCTCCTCGATGGTGATCCGCTCGTGATAGGTCATGGATTGACGCTACTGCGTCTATGAGCCACGCGTCAAGTTCAGCGAACTATCGATACGGCCCGCAAGCAGTGGATCTCGAGGCCAAGTCTGAGAAACGGTGGCCAACAACAGCGCCGCTAAGGCACTCCCTTCAGTCGCTCCGCCATTCGCGTTTGCCAGCCCGGGCCGGTCGCGCGCCACCGCGCCAGGACATCGGCCGGCAATCGCAGTGAGATGAGCACGCGCGGATTCTTTGAAATCGGCCGACCACCCTTCTTGAACACCGCACGACGCATCATCTCGTCGGTGAGTTCTGGGATCACGTCATATTCGTGCGGCTGGATGACGTGCGCATCGACACGGGCCATGTCAGACATCACGCGGCGGCGTGAAGCGGGTTTTTTCGCGGGCATTGGCCTTCCTCATGCTGACGATGTGGCGCACCGCGCCACGCGGCGTGTAAACAACGACAACCAAGCGGCTGACAGTGGATTGGAGGCAGTAGATGTATACAGTTAATGTATCTACAACAACCGCCCGCGGAAAGTTGCGTGCGTCCGACTGTTCCTCACAGGCAGTGCATCTGCCCCGCCAACCGCCGCGAATGCTTCATTGACTCATTCACCATTATCCGTCGAACTCCCCATGACACCACGCCTCTTCACTCCACTCCTCGCACTCGGCACGGTCCTCGCCAGCGCCTGCGCCGGCACCACCAGCGGCACCCTGATCGACCCGGGGCAATCGTTCCTGCTGGGCGGCGGACAACAGCGCGACTTCAGCGTGAAGGGGCGCAACACCGGACCGGTGCCGGTTGAGATCACCGTGCAGCGACAGGGCACGCGTGTCCCAGTCACAACAGTGCAACCAGGTGACGCGGTCAACGCGGTCTTTCGCGCGCGCGATATGGTGGTGTTCACCAACCGATCGGCGCGCCGCGCGTCGCTGTCGGTGCAGCTCAACCGAGGGCCCGACGAACTGGCCATGCGCTACGAGGCCGTCGCGCGCGACAGCGCCCCTGACGCCTCGCGTCGCTGATCGATTGTGATGTTCGGGACGGCCAGCTAGGCATTTCCTCAAGTTGGCGGCGCGGTTTCGTCAGGCCGCACAGTCGCATTGTCAGACCTTCCCTCCAGATTGCGTTGTGTTATCGTCGCGTGATACCGCACAGCCACTCCGGACAATGAATGCCCACTGACACCCGCACGCTCTCCAAGTCCGACTTCAAAGTCGCCCGCACATGCCCCACCAAACTCTTCTACAAAGAGTCCGGCGGCTACGCGAGCGTGAACGACCACGACCCGTATCTCGCACTGCTCGCGCAGGGCGGATACATGATCGAGCAGCTCGCCAAGGCGCGGTATCCCCACGGTCGCGAGATGGGCGATCGGCACGATCCCGCGCAGGCGTGGGCCGCAACCGCGCAGGCCATTCGCGGCGGCGACGTCACGTTGTTCGAGGCGACCCTGCTGAACGGTCGACAACTCGCCCGCGTCGACATCCTTGAGCGTCGCGGGAATCGACTCCGCCTCGTCGAGGTCAAGGCGAAGTCGTGGGATTCCGAGAAGGCCCGCGCGCTGGCCGAACAGGGGAAGCCGAGTGAGTTCCGGTCGGGCAAGGGCGGTGTGAACATTGCGGCCAAGTGGCGTTCGTATCTCGAGGATGTCACCTACCAATGCCTGCTGCTGGAGTCGTTGTTTCCGGAGTTCCAGGTCGAACCGTATCTCTGTCTGGTCAACAAGACCGCGCGCTCGACTTTCGAGGGACCCGAGACTCCACCCTCCAAGCTTGGCCCGTCAAAAGCAAAGGAATAGTCCGTGGCCGAAATCACCCAGAGCCGTGCCGAGCGGGTTGCTCGCTCGCACCCGTGCCATGCTGCGCCGGCGCTCGCGCGCCGG
>JANPAK010000004.1:0-3120 GCA_031429925.1 Variovorax sp. | reverse complement strand
TAGGTGATCACCTTTGCGCCATAGCCGCGCGTCGCCGCAATCTTGGCGGCTGGCGAATCCAGTGGCATCACAATTGCCGCTGGCATACCCAAAAGCTGCGCCGAAAGCGCGATGCCCTGCGCATGATTGCCGGAGCTAAACGCACATACACCGAACTTTTTCTGCTCTGGAGAAAACTGCGCCAGCGCGTTGTAAGCCCCACGAAACTTAAACGCACCCATGCGCTGGAAGTTTTCGCATTTGAAAAACAGCTCAGCGCCCGCGAGGGCATTTGCAGTGCGCGAAGTCAAAACTGGCGTGCGATGCGCGACGCCCTTCAAACGTGAGGCCGCTTGCACTACATCATCAAAACCGATTGCCAACGCCATTTGCAAACTCTCAATTCAATAGCACTCTACGCAGCATTGATAGGGGCTAGATGCCAAAACGCCTAAAAATCACTTCGCAAACAGCGATTCCATGCTCTTGAAGGCTTTGAACTCAATCGCATTACCAAACGGATCAAGGAAAAACATCGTGGCTTGTTCGCCGGGTTCGCCTTTGAAGCGGATGTAGGGCTCGATGATGAATTTCGTGCCTATTGCTTTGAGCTTGGCAGCAAGAGTCTCCCATTCGGGCAGATTCATGACTAGACCAAAATGCCGCACCGGCACGCCGTGGCCATCGACTTCGCTTTTCGCAGTGTCGGTGTTCATCGTGGGGCACATATGCGCGACGATTTGGTGGCCGTGGAAATTGAAATCCACCCATTCGGAGCTGCTGCGCCCCTCGGGGCAGCCCAGCAGTTCGCCATAAAAGGCGCGGGCTTGGTTGAGATCAGTGACGGGAAAGGCGAGGTGGAAGGGTTGCATACGGACTCTCTGAATCAAGCCCTCATCGTATCAATAAAACGGTCATTTGCTAGATGCCAAGTACAGCCAAACTTCGTTGCGGCGCAAAAACCACGGCGTGAACGGCGCGTTGTACCGCGAATACACGGCTTCGCCTGCCCATGTGAGGTTGGCTGCGCGCATGGCTGCCTGCAGCTTTGCCAATTGCACGTTGTCGTTAGACTGCGACCAGGCACCCGAATAGCGAATCACGGCCACTTGAGTAGGAGGGATGTCGCGCAGTTGAACGCGCGCATCGAGCGGCTCTGGGGCGTTAGCCACTGTCACGCCTTTGGGTAACACGAACTGCACCAAGAACCCGCCGGGCGCAGCGGTTTGGGTGACTGGTGCGGTCATCTCGAGTTTTGTGGGTACCACGGCTTGCGTTACTGGTGCCGTCATCTCAAATTTGCGCTCGCCCTTGTTTTTACCAAAGATGTACCCCGCCAAAATTGGGAAAGCTTGGTTGCCCGCTTTGTCGGCTGGGCCTGTCACCACCACTTCCGCCACCGTGTAGGCGGCGTACTGGCGAACTTCAAAATCCGCAAGCGATTTAACGACTTGGTATTCTGGCTCTTCGGTAGCGTGACTTGGCATGGAAATAGTTGTAGTCAAAAGTGTGGCGAACAGCATCTTGCTGCACAAAAAGCCTAGGAAAGAAAGCTTGGGCATGGAGGGCTCCGTTAATTCGTTTAAAGGGCGAGCTTAGGTTCACACAATTGGCATCCTAAGTCTGTCTGGTACCACACAAACCGCAGATGATCCCGTTTTCAGCGCGGCGGCGGGATGTCTTGGCCTTTGATGCGAGCCCAGAGCCAAGGTAGTAGCTTGGATGGATCACCACGAAAACCAAGCGCGGTGGGCGTGATGGTTTGCCAGGCGCCACCTTGCCGCTGCGCGAGGGCAAACTGAAACACGTAATTCGGCTCTTGACCCATACGCAAATCGGTCAGGATGGCTTGGCCCTTGACTTCGCGCAAGCTATAAAACCCGTCGGTAAACCACACCATGCGTTGCACGGCCCAGTTGCCCATCAATTCTTGCTTGAGCTCAGGTTGGCTAGGAAAGTTGTCAAACTGAATCTTTTGATCGTCATCGAGAAGTGAATAAAAGCCTTCGGCATAGCCCTTGTCTTGCAGCACAAGGACGCGCCAAGCAATCGTATTGAGCGCGGTCGGGCTGACGAAAAACTTTGCATTGGTTTGCCCAAGGCTAGCCAACTGAGCGCGCACGATCCCTTGCACATGGGCTTGCGCCGCGACGCTCCAAGCCAAATACAAGCAAGAAAATCCCAAAGCAGCGGCGTTCCAGCGTAAGCCCGCAAACTGCTTCATCGACATCGCCAGAACGACACCCAGCAGCAAAGGCAAGGTGTAAAGCGGATCAACGATGAACATGCTGCCGATACCGAACGGGTGCTCGGAGAAGGGCTGCAATAGTTGCGTGCCGTATATCGTGAAGGTATCGAGCAGCGGATGCGTGAATAATGCCAGCCATAGCGCCAAGCACCAACGCTTGAAGAGGACGGCCTCGCCATGAACCTTGCTGGCCAGCCAAGCCATCAGCGGTGCGAGTAGGGTGAGATAAAACAGGCCATGGCTTTCTGCGCGGTGATACGTCATGTTGCGCACGGCATCACCAAAATCGAGCAAGGCATCGAGATCGGGGATGGTGCCGCAGATGCCGCCCCAAAGCGCGGCTTTCCACACTGCTGTGCGCCGCCCCATCACGGCCACACCGCATGCAGCGCCTAAAACCAATTGCGAGAGTGAATCCATAGGGGTGAGATGCTAGCGCCTGATAAAAGCCAAGGCGCCATGTGGGCTATTGCGGCAAGACGCCTTGCTTCAAGGGCGAGCCTTCGCCTCAGACCGCATCCAGGTATAGGCTAGGCCAACACCGATCGACGCACCGGTTTTCTGCTTCACAAGCGGGCTGTTTTCATTGGCTGCACCAGAGACGGAATCGAGCCGCACGAAACTAAAGAAGCGCCAATCGGGTGTGATGCTGCGATTGGCGGCGATACCCAAACGCCAAGCCACAAGACCGCCTTTAGCCGCATAGGCTGGGCGATTGGCCGTTGCAAATGGTGCGGACACGCCGTAGTAGGTGTCTGCGAGCTGGCGATTGCCCAAAATCGCGCCCACGCTGGTGGAGTAGGCCCAACCGGTCGGACTGCGGCGGGAGAATACCAGTTCAGGCTCAAATGCCATGCCGCGATACTCACCGCCATCACTCAAGTCAAACACAC
>JANPAK010000003.1:0-8442 GCA_031429925.1 Variovorax sp. | reverse complement strand
GGAAGCCTGCTCCTAGTACGAGAGGACCGGAGTGGACGTACCTCTGGTGTACCTGTTGTCACGCCAGTGGCATCGCAGGGTAGCTATGTACGGAAGAGATAACCGCTGAAAGCATCTAAGCGGGAAACTCGTTTCAAGATGGGCTTGACCCCCCTAAAGAGCCGTTCAAGACCAGGACGTTGATAGGTCAGGTGTGGAAGCGCAGTAATGCGTTAAGCTAACTGATACTAATTGCTCGTGCGGCTTGACCCTATAACTTTGACTGTGAATCAGTTCAAAGCATTGCGGTTGACTGCAATCAAACAATGACAGTGCAGGGTATTCACCCTGTAGGCTGCATGCTGACTAAACTCTATGAATTTGTTGTGTTGACTGCCTGCCAAGGCACAGGTCAACATGACTACAAGTTATGCCTGATGACCATAGCAAGTTGGCACCACTCCTTCCCATCCCGAACAGGAAAGTGAAACGACTTAGCGCCGATGATAGTGCGGGTTCCCGTGTGAAAGTAGGACATTGTCAGGCTCTTATGCCGGAAAAGCCCAATCAGAAATGATTGGGCTTTTTTCTTTTCTACATCAGTCTTGATTGAAAATCAAACCGTCCCGTTCAGACGCAGCGCCTGATCTGATTAGATCCTTGATCAAAGAATTAATCCAATCGCTATACGCTGTGTGAGCGAAGAATCGCCGGTGGATAGTCGAAAAATAGCTAGTGTCATTCACCCAGCTCAATAAATCGATGACTGGACGGCACTGCCACTCGAGCAGCTTATATTTGATCAGCACCTTGCCGCCATACCTTGCGTGGCGAGTTGGATCTTGAACAAACTTATCAAGTCGAGTGCGCGCTTCATGTAGAGCTTTTGGTAGATCGTAGAAGACCCGGCCATGACCAGGGATGATGCAAGTTGGAGCCAAGCGCTCAATCAAATCCAACGTCAAAGCAACATCATTGAAAGCATCAGATCGATCCAGCTCTGGGAAAACCACTCCAAAACCCGATTCCCAGAGCGCATCAGCAGAAATTAGCGTTCGAGATGATGGCTCAAACAGAATGACCGACTCGGGATCATGACCCGGTGCGGCGTGAATTTCCCACTCCAAAAGGCCAAGATCGATGGTACTCCCTGGCATCAGTAGGCTATTGTGGGTAAAGCGATCGCACAGCTGCCCTGTAGGAGCAAAAGACAGCGCTTGCTCATTCCAAGACGCTACATCATGAGCGTGCCCCGGTGGAATTAATGTAACGGATTGACGAAAGTGATTCTGAAGCACCGCATTGCCGCCGCAGTGATCACTGTGCAAATGGGTGTTAACAATCAAATCAAGGGGTCGCCCGTCGAGCGTTGACTGAACAAGATTGAGGGTTTGCTGTGCATGGGCAACATAGCCCGTATCAACAATCGCACACTGCTCACCCTTAAAGAACACGATATTGTTGCTTGAGAGCCAGCCCCGCTCGAGAACCTTGAAATCAATCGGATTCATAAAGACAACGAAACTCCGCTGATTGGTCCATCCGTGCAAAGACCATTGCAATAAGCAGCGGATAGATACGAGGCCTATTTCGCTGTACGCAGCTCGCGCCGGAGAATCTTGCCTACGTTAGTTTTAGGTAGATCATCCCGAAATTCAATGTATTTCGGGATTTTGTAACCCGTCAAGTTCTCGCGGCAGAAGCTCATCAGCTGATCCTCCGTCATGGCCGGGTCGTTTTTTACGACAAATACCTTGATTGCCTCACCTTGCTTATCATCCGATATGCCAACCGCAGCGCACTCAACAACGCCTGGACACAGAGAAATGACATTCTCTAACTCATTCGGGAACACATTGAAGCCACTGACGATGATCATATCTTTCTTGCGATCCACAATCTTTGTGTAACCGCGCTCGTCCATGATCCCAATATCGCCCGTGCGCATGTAGCCGTCGGCGGTGAATGCACTTTTATTCTCCTCAGGCTGGTTGTAATAGCCCACCATGACGTTGGGGCCCTTGATGCATATCTCGCCAGATTGGCCGACCGTCAGCGTGTTGCCATCATCATCCTTGATGGCGATATAGATTCCGGGCAGTGGCAGGCCGATCGTCCCGCTAAACTCGATGTTGGTGACAGGGTTATTGGTGCCTATCGCGCAGGTTTCGCTCATGCCCCAGCCCTCGATCATGGGGCAACCGGTGGCTTCTAGCCAATGCTTGGCGGTGCCTGCGGATGCAGCCATGCCACCCGCTTGCGAGACGCGCAAGTTGCTCCAATCCACCGACTTGAATTGAGGGTGCTGTAGCAAGGCGTTGAAGAGTGTGTTGACGGCAGGCAGCATATGGAAAGGCCGCTTCTTCAGGACATCGATAAATTTGCCGAAATCACGTGGGTTCGGAATCATGGTCATGTACGAGCCATTGCGAATGGCGAGCAGACTCAGCGTCAGTGCAAAAATGTGATATAGCGGAAGCGCAGCAATGCTGTTGATCTTGGTCACATCGCCAATATGCTTCAAGGCCGGAGAAAACCAAGCCTCCGCTTGCAAAATGGCCGCGATCACATTGCGATGCGTGAGCACAGCGCCCTTAGACAAACCGGTAGTACCACCTGTATATTGCAGGAAAGCAATCGAATCAAGGTTTGCCTGCGAGGGCTTGAGCGCTTTATTCGTGCCTTCAGCAATAGCGCGGCTAAAGGGCGTGACGATCAGGCCGCCATCAAGCGGGAGTTTGTAGGATGGCACCATCTTGGCCAAGTGACGCACAGCGAAGGTGATCCAGTTGCCATACCAAAAGCCAAGCAAGTCGCCCATCGAAGCAACGACGACTTCTTTGATTTGCGTTTTTCCAATCACCTCTGCCAGCGTGGTGCAGAAATTCTCAAGAATGACAATCGTCGTGGCCCCAGAGTCTTTGAGCTGATGCTCTAACTCGCGAGGCGTGTAAAGCGGATTGACGTTGACACAGGTATACCCCGCGCGTAGCACTCCCGACATCGTGACCGGGAACTGTGGAATATTGGGAAGCATGATGGCAACGCGTGATCCGGGCTCTAGGCCGCGGCTTTGTAGCCAAGCGCCTAGCGCGCTGGAGAGATCATCGAGCTGGCTGTAGCTCATCCATTGATCCATGCAAACCGCAAAAGGATTCTTGGCATTGCGTTTGAAGCTCTCCTCGAGCAACTGCGCCAAGGAGTTGTATTGCTCGGGAGCAACATCGTGGGGGACGCCCTCTGGGTAACTCTTGAGCCAGATGCGCTCTTGGGTATCGATGGCTTGCATGACTGTTATCTCCGATATATGAAACTGAACTCCATCATTCTAGGTGAGCCCACGGGCCTAGTCGCTCGGTAAAGTCCCGAGGTCACGCCGCCATTTCCTGAAGCCAACCTTGCTCTCTCTCAGCAATCGTTTGCAAGAAGTATGCAACAGCACCCGCGCGCCCAAGCTGCCGAAAGGTATCAAAGCCACGCTCCAAAAACTGCTGCAAATGATGAAGGCCAGCGGCAGATGCCGGACCCCGCATGAGCTTGAGCATCAGTAAAAGGCCAGGCGTCGCGGTGTGCCCCTCCAACTGTTGACCAAGCATTTGTGCTGCTTGCGCTTGCGCCACTCGCCCTGCCTGATACCCGTCAAGATCCGACAACGATTGCCAGAGAAAGCGATACAGGGGCAGGTCTAGCTCGCTGGTTTTGGCCTGAGTTAGCCAAGCGCGGGTCATGCAAGCGTCAAGAGATTCCGATAGCGCATGCAATTGAGCCAACAAACAAGCAGTGCTAACTACACTTTGCGGAAACACCCGCTCCAGCGTCACCGCGATTCGCGCGAACTCCGCATCGCGCTGCGCGTACTCCTGCTCGCTGTAAAGCTCAGTCAAAAAAAAGAGCGCAGCCGGGCCCATCGATCGATCCTGCAGAATATCCGCATAGGTATCGCGAAAGCGTTGGGCCTGCCAGCGCTTAAGCACGGTCGTGTAGGCTGCAAACTCAGCATCCTGTTGGCGTTCGAGTCGAATGCGCTCGACTATGACTAAGCTGTCGGCAATATGCCCGTAGTCGTGCAGCGGCAAAATAGGAGACATCATGGCTATTGTCGTTCAGAGCCGCGCGGGGCTTGAGCTAGGCGACGCTCACCGAGCATCGTGACCTGTCGTTCCTGCGCCATCAGCTCTTCAAGTTGCTGACGCCCGGCTTTGGCAAGGCTGATCAGTCGTTCTTCATCGTTGTGGTGTGGCCAAGTCGCTTCAATCGGCGCGGACAAGCCAAGAGGAATGTTCCATAGAATTGACGTCGTAAACAATCCTTTAGATTTGGTGCGGGTTTGCGGGTATACGAATTGGCAACACAGCTTGATGAAGTCGCAAACACGAGGAGCTGTCTTCCTAATGTTAATCTGTCTTGGCTCTGCGCGGCACCGTCAAGTTAACTCCACCATTTCGCTGCAGATGCGCCCATGACTATAGAGCAATCCATTTCCCACAAGCGCCAACGCTACTCGCCGGACATCATCAGCCATTGCGCTTGGCTGTACTTTCGTTTCTGCTTCAGCTTTCGTGACGTTGAAGTGATGATGGCGAAGCGCTTTCTGTCGATCTGGCATGCTGTGCGCGCTGGAGCGCAAACGTCCAAGAATCGCGGCTATTTCAGGTGGAACGACGTCACCGGCGTCCATGGAGATGAGTTGTCCAACTTTCATCGCCGCGCCGCGCATTTGGGACAGCTGCTGCGCTCCCGCTATCAGCATGTTTCCGGCGACGCCGCTGGCCATTGAGCCTAGGCGTACCATACGGCCAAACCGAAGGCTTGGATCGACGGCGCTTTTCAATGAGGATGGCTTTTCGGGGATCATGCTAACGCTTTAAACTTTTTTCCATTCTCTATCTTTGCGTCTAAGGCACCGTTCGGGCAGCGGTTCTGAGAAAGCACCTAGCTGAAGGCTATTCGTAGCAAAATTATTTGTTCAAACTGACGTAACGCCAGTCCAACCCAATGAATCCCCTTCATCCTAAAAAACTTCTGTTGACCAAATGGACTGCCGTGCGTCCTATCGCAAAAGACAAGCACTTTCTTGTTTCAAAAGTCATCACGCCAGAGCCACCTGATGTCAAGATTGAGTGGGTTGAATTGGAGGCGGTATTTTCCAAGGCGGTGATGCGTATTCAATGGCGGGAGCTACAGGACGACAAAGTTTGGCGCATTGGCTGGCAAGACGTGTAAGTCGGGTACGCTGTAGCTTTTTAACTATCGGCGTCTTTGATACAAGCAATTGACGAATACCAAATTCTTAATAGTCTGAATGTATGATGAGCCTTATGCTGATTGCCTAGATACATTGTTATCTAGCCGAAGAATTTCGCACGGTGCGAAGCCCCAGTCAGCTACGGGGCAATTTTGCTCTGCACTATTCAAAACTTTGGAAACCCATCATGTCCCTTATCAATACGCAAGTTGTACCGTTCAAAGCTGAAGCCTTCCACAATGGCAAATTCATCACCGTCACCGAGCAAAGCCTCAAAGGCAAATGGTCGGTGTTGATTTTTATGCCAGCCGCTTTTACATTCAACTGCCCCACCGAGATTGAAGACGCTGCTGAAAACTACGAGCATTTCCAAAAAATGGGCGCGGAGGTATATATCGTCACCACCGACACGCATTTCTCCCACAAAGTCTGGCACGAGACCTCTCCTGCTGTAGGCAAAGCTAAGTTCCCGCTCGTTGGCGATCCAACGCATCAGCTCACCAATGCCTTCGGCGTTCATATCCCCGAGGAAGGCTTAGCACTTCGCGGCACCTTCATCATTAGCCCAGAGCTGGTGATCAAGACCATGGAAATTCATTCCAACGAGATCGCCCGTGATGTGAAAGAAACCGTTCGCAAGCTCAAGGCAGCTCAATACACAGCCGCTCATCCGGGCGAAGTGTGCCCAGCAAAGTGGAACGATGGCGCTAAGACACTCAAGCCATCGCTTGAGCTGGTCGGCAAGATTTAATCATCAGGTTGTCCAAGCACAGCTAGGTTTACGACCGTTGAAACCACCTGCATCACGGCGCACACGCCGTGATGCAGCAAGAGTCTCCGTGCGGTAAATCCTGGCTATTTTGTTCTTTTAGAGTATTTCTGCCGTTTAGTCGGCGTTAGTATTGCGCACAGTGCTATAGATTCAGGAGTCACCCATGTTAGATCAAGACCTTCAAGAGCAACTCGCCGCTTACCTCGAGCGTGTCAAAGAGCCGTTTGAGATTGTTGCGGCATTAGGAGACGACTCGGGTTCGCATGAAATGCGCGAGTTACTGGAGACGGTCAGCAAGCTCTCCGACAAGATCACTTTGCGCACAGACGGCCAAGACGCGCGCACACCGTCATTTGCATTGCGACGAATAACCGGCGCACCGATGAAGCTGCGCTTTGCAGCCATACCTCTTGGCCATGAATTCACATCCCTCGTACTGGCGCTCCTGTGGACGGGCGGGCATCCGCCCAAGGTTGAGGCAGACACTATCGATCAAATCCGCGCGCTGCAATTTGATCAGCCGCAGAAATTTGATGTGTTTATGAGCCTCTCTTGTCACAACTGCCCGGATGTGGTGCAGGCGCTCTCCCTCATGGCGATCAACAACCCTGCCTTCGACGTCACCATTATCGATGGTGGCTTGCATCAAAAAGAGGTGGAAGACAAAGGCATCATGGCGGTTCCCGCCGTACACCTCGCTGGCGAAATGTTTCACTCAGGCCGAGCCTCACTAGAGGAGCTTGTTGCCAAACTCGATACTGGCGCTGCAAAGCGAGAAGCTGCCAAGCTCTCAGCCCGAGCGCCCTACGAAGTGTTGATTCTCGGTGGTGGTCCCGCGGGCGCAGCCGCTGCTATTTATGCTGCCCGCAAAGGCATCCGTACCGGCTTGCTGGCCGAACGCTTTGGAGGTCAGGTCAATGACACCATGGCCATTGAAAACTACATCGGCGTACCCCAGACCGATGGCCCTAAGTATGCCGCTGCATTGGAACAGCACGTTAAGACGTACGACGTTGACTTCATGAACGGACACCGCGCGGCCAGTGTGATCGCCGCAAGCGATGAGGGAGAATACATTACGCTCAAAACCGATGCGGGTGGCGAGCTGAAAACGCGCAGTTTGATCATTGCCACCGGCGCGCGTTGGAGAAACATCAACGTGCCCGGTGAGCAAGAATACAAAAACAAAGGCGTGGCCTACTGTCCGCATTGCGATGGCCCTTTGTTCAAAGGGAAAGATGTGGCAGTGATCGGGGGTGGTAATTCTGGCGTCGAAGCGGCGATTGATCTTGCTGGCTTGGTCAAACACGTCACGGTGTTTGAATTTATGCCCGAGATGAAGGCTGATGCCGTGTTGGTCAATAAGCTCAAAAGCTTATCCAACGTGACGATACACACCAATGCGCAAACGCTGGAAGTCACTGGCAACGGAGACCGTGTCAATGGCTTGCGCTTCAAAGACCGCGCGACCAATGAAGAACGCAGCGTGGCGCTCGAGGGCGTGTTTGTGCAGATCGGCCTTATACCCAACACCGAATTTCTAGGCACCACAGTTGCGCGCAGCAAATTTGGCGAAATCGTGATCGACGCAAAAAATCATACTAATGTGAGCGGAATCTTCGGTGCAGGCGACTGCACGACTGTGCCTTACAAGCAAATCGTGATCGCAGCGAGTGAGGGCGCAAAAGCGGCACTCAGCGCGTTTGACCATCTGATTCGTACGACAATGCCAGCTGACAAGTTAAGTTACGAGGAACGGGGCGAACCGGCTTATCTGTGAGCCATTTCCTCGATCTCTAGCCTTCAGGCAAAGCGGAAAATAGCTCTATCCATCTTCGGTTGAGGCCAGCCGTATTAGCAATGCGATTGCGATAGACACGGCAAGCATGCGTGTAAGGCTCTCGGAAATTTTATGATTCACACTGCGCACACCACCATCAGCTCTTCCGACGCGGTGCACGGCGGTAAAACCAGCCTCCCTCAAGCTGTTATCCGCGACTTACGCACTGACCACGCGGGCGAGACGGGTGCCGTCTACATTTATTTGGGAATATTGCGGGTGTCTCGCGACGCTGCGTTGCGCAATTTCGCGCAGCGGCATATCGCTACAGAGCGAAAGCATTTGGCCCAGATTGAGGCTTGGCTGCCGAGCGCGAACTACAGCCGTTTACTGCCCGCTTGGCGCATAGCTGGTTGGCTCACAGGTGCTTTGTCCAGCTTGGTCGGCCCGCGAGCCGTGTACGCCACGATCGAAGCTGTGGAGCGTTTCGTCGACGAACACTATGGAAAGCAACTACCCAGACTGGCTACGCTTGCGCAGCTCCATGCGCTGTATCTGACCGTGCTTTCTTGTCAGAGCGATGAAATCTCCCACCGGGACGAAGCTGCCGCCGCATGCAGCGATGGCGCGCGGGGCATTTTGCTGCGCACTTGGTGTCAACTTGTT
>JANPAK010000002.1:0-10220 GCA_031429925.1 Variovorax sp. | reverse complement strand
TGCCGTGATCGAACAGCGCTGCGCATTGACGATTCGGCGACTCACCGAGCCTGACCAAGAGGATGGAGCGGATGAACAGACGGCTTAGGGCGGACTGAACACATTTGGATGTTCGTTGACGCAAGGGTGGCGCCGACACGGCGTTGATATTGGCGCATAAAGCGGAATGACGTGTCAGAATACGGTATAAATCAAAGTCGACTTAAGAAAATATCGGGTTAAAATGTAATTCGAACTCATTTCCATTCAAGTCACCATGATCCAGCCCATACGTCGTCGCATCTTGCAAGCACTGGAGGCGCACTTGCTTGCGCCCGAGATGACGTTACTGATCGGGCCACGGCAGGTAGGGAAAACGACCCTGATCCAGATGCTTCTGAGAGGAGTTGAGGCCAAGGGTCACCGCACGTTTTTTTTCAATCTGGATATTGAAGAAGACATGCATTGGTTTGATTCGCAGCGGCGCTTCTTAGACCGCTTGGAATTTTTGGTAGGTAAATCGGGCAAGTTGGTCTACGTCGCCATTGATGAAATTCAGCGCAAAAAAGATGCTGGGCGATTCATGAAAGGCCTGTACGACATGGGCCTACCATACAAGTTCATCTTGTCGGGGTCCGGGAGTTTGGAACTCAAAGAGCAGATAGCCGAATCGATGATGGGCCGCAAGCGAGAATTTTTTATCGCACCGGTCTCGTTTGCAGAGTTTGTGGATTACCGCACCGAGTATGCGTTTACTGACCGCTTGGCCCAATATGGCCAGATGGAGCCGGAACGTTTGTCTGGCCATCTATCCGAATACCTTAATTACGGGGGCTACCCTCGTGTCATTGTGGCGCAGGGCCGGGAAGAAAAACGCCAGGTCATGCGGGAAATCTACACCTCCTATGTTGACCGAGACATCAGTGCCTTGTTGCGTCTTGCTCGGCCAGATGCGTTTCGACAGATGCTGGCAATGCTTGCCAGTCAAAGCGGCCAACTCCTCAACCTCACCACCCTTTCGAGTCAGCTGGGGATCAGCACGCCGACACTCAAAAACTACCTGTATTACGCCGAGAAGACCTATTCAATTGTTTTGGCGCAACCCTTTTTCCGCAACTCGCAAAAGGAAATCATCAAAGCGCCAACCCCCTACTTTATTGACCTAGGGCTACGCAATCTCGTTCTGAATAAGTGGGGCACCTTGAGTAATGCAAGTGACTTTGGTTTTGTATTCCAGAACATGGTGCACCACATCCTGTGCCTTCGCTACCCCAACACGCCGATCAGATTTTGGCGTACCGTGGACAAGGCGGAGGTGGACTTTGTGGTGGAAGACGAAGCGCACGGCGGGCTCTTTCCGGTGGAGGTCAAATATGGCTCTTTGCGCAGACCAGAAATCACCCGCTCGATGCGCAGTTTCATTGAGAAGTACCACCCGAAGGAGGCTTGGATCGTCAATATGGCGCTAGACCACACGGAATCGGTTGGGGACACGTTGGTGCGTTTTATTCCGCTTCATCAGCTTTTATAGTGCATTGGGCCCCCGCGAGCTGAGTCCACTGTGTGGATGGCCGCCGTGACCCTGACCCAATTCCTGTACACATCAAAAGTCAGTAATTCCAGCTCTTAGGTGCTCGAAGCAGGCCGGTTAACCGGCCTGCTTCGAGCGAACTCGTTGGGTGACATCCAGTTTAAAGCACTGTGCGGCCTCGTCTCGTTATAGTCGCGCCGCCAGGCTTCAATTTTGGTTTTTGCGTCCTCTAGGCTCATGAACCAGTGTTCGTTCAAACACTCTTGGCGCAGTCTGCCGTTGAAGCTCTCCACCATGGCGTTATCGGTTGGCTTACCCGGTCTGCTCAGATCCATTTCAATGCCTCTCTCATACGCCCATTTGTCCATCACTTTGCCCACGAATTCGCTGCCGTTGTCGCTTTTGATGGTTTTTGGTTGACCCCTGGTTTGGATGATGTTTTGCAACACGCTGGCGACATCTTCACCCTTGAGGCTTTGCCCGACATGAATTGCTAGGCTTTCTCGGCTGAAGCAATCGACCACGTGTTGTCGCCGACACTGATTTGACCACCTTCGCCGATTTTGGCTGACTAGGGTCGGCGCTCCAAGCAGCGGCATAAGTACTCAGAATTCTCTACACCATGGGTGGTCACCAATTTTCGGCAGGGTTGGTCAACTTGGCGTCGGCGACAACACGCCAGGCCGCTTAAACGCAACATTTCGGAAAAGGAGACCAATACTCAATTTTGCGAGGCGTCGACTCTTACGCAGTTCCGATGGGCTACGAAAGGGCCACGGACGGGCCATGAGGATCATGGCCGGGTTCACTTGACTATTGGCCTTTTTCTTCGCCAACGCAACAAAGAGCATTGGTTGACATGGAAGAGACAATGCTGGATATAGAAAAGATAGCAAACTGTCTATATTTGGTGCGGCTGGCGGGGATCGAACCCACGACCCTTGGCTTCGGAGGCCAATACTCTATCCACTGAGCTACAGCCGCATTCCTAATTAGACCAATACTCAAAAATTCCTATGACTATAAGCTTCGGAGGCCAATACTCTATCCACTGAGCTACAGCCGCAAACAGCCTCATTGTATCGGGCTCAGTCTCAAGGCTTGACGCAGGCGCAGGGTTTACCCGTTGGCGATCAGGATGCAAAGCTATAATCGCACAACAATCCAATCTAACCGACCCCAATTCCCATGAGCGCAAGTCACGACCACCAAGAAGGCCCCATCAAGACCCCCGTCCAGTTGTTGGTGACGGTGTTTTTGTCGTTTGTCGCGCCAGTATTTATCATTATTGGGCTGGTGTATTTCGTCCTGTCGTACAACAAACCAGGAAGTTCTGATACCGAGTTGAGTGGTCTGACCCAAGCAGAACTGATCAAGGGTGTGGAGCAGCGAATCGCCAAAGTGGGTACAGTCGAAATCAAGGATGCGAATCGCCCACTAGCATTGGGTGAGGCTGTTTACAAGGCGCAATGCGTGGCCTGCCACGCTGCCGGTGTCGGTGGTGCCCCCAAGTTTGGTGACGCCGCTGGGTGGGGTGCTCGCCTAAAGACGGGTTACGACGCTTTGCTCAATTCAGCACTCAAAGGCAAAGGCTCCATGGGCGCTCAAGGCGGTGGTGATTTTGAAGATGTTGAAATCGGTCGTGCAGTGGTCTACTTGACGAATGCTGCGGGCGGCAGCTTTCCCATTCCTGAGCGCGCGGCTAAACCTGCTGAAGGTGCCGCGGCTGCTGCGGCACCCGCTGCATCTGCTGCGAAGTAAGGGCAATGCAAACCGAAAAAGCCGCCAAGTGGCGGTTTTTTTGTGTCTGCTGGTTCGTGCAATGCGGGCGCTGAGCGTCGCTAACGTGGCACCAGCCAACTACAATCAGCACTCATGAGTCTCGTGACCCGCTGCCCCGCTTGTGGCACCTTGTTTAAGGTGGTGGCCGATCAATTGAAAATTTCTGACGGCTGGGTGCGTTGCGGGCAGTGTGCCCACGTGTTTGATGCACAGGCCCAACTTGTTTCCGAGCTACCACTTGGTGGGCAAGCATCACAACCGCTACCACATCCGACCGCGATCAACGCGCCAGCGCACACTGACTCCGGGAATCTTGTCGGGGCTGAGGCGGCGCCGATCGAGGCGCTCGGGATGGCCTCTCTGCCTAGCGCTGATCAACAGGGCGACGCGAGTCCCAGCCAGGACGCGCCGGATTCGCGCACGTTCAAACCCGGGCTGCTGCGCGATAGTGGGGATATGGACAGCGATGTGGGCCCAAGCACAGCAACTTGGGTTGAGTCAGATTTTCCTGCACCGCATCTGGCCAAGCGGATCGCACCCTCCGTATCTCAGAGTGCCGAGCCCACCACAATCAACGACTCGGAGGCGACCTTGTCGGTCGCCGCTGAGTCTAGTGCGGATTTGTTGCGCCAAAGCGCAGCTGCCCCAATACCAAGCTTTGTGGATGACGCGCGGCGCGCCGCTCGTTGGCGCTCGCCTTGGGTGCGCTTGTTGCTGAGTTTGTGTTTGCTGGCCTTGCTCGGTGCCTTGGCTTTGCAAATTGCTTTGCGTGAGAAAGACGGCTTGGCCGCTGAACAGCCCGCACTGAAGCCTTGGCTTGATGTGATGTGCCAATATATGGGTTGTCGTGTGGAGCCTATGAAGCGGATCGAGTGGATCGTGGTCGATGGCTCCAGCTTCAACCGGATCAACAAGAACAATGCCCAACTTGAGGCTGCGACGCAAAGTTATCGTTTGTCGGTCACGCTCAAAAACACGGGGCGGCTTGCAGTTGCGCAGCCGCATCTGGAACTCAGCTTGCAAGATGGGCAAGATCAGCCGATTTTGCGACGCGTTTTATCCCCAGCAGATTTAGGCGCGGTGGCAGACATTCTGGTACCTCGACAAGAATTTGGTGGTGGCGTCACTGTGCAAATCAGTACCGCGCAACTTGCCGGTGGCCGCATCAATGGCTACCGCGTGCTGGCCTTTTATCCTTAACGAATTAAACACCTCATGTCAGCAATCATTTGTGGCTCGATGGCCATCGACACAATTCTCAACTTCATGGGCGATTTTGCCGAGCAAATTCTGGCGGATCAAATTCACCGGCTCAACGTGTCGTTTTACGTGCCAGGCATGCGCAAGGAGTATGGCGGGTGCGCAGGCAATATCGCCTATGGCTTGAAGCAATTGGGTGGAGCTCCCTTGCCGATGGCGGCCGTGGGGCCGGACGCGAGCGACTACCTTGATCGGTTCAAGAAAATGGGTATCGACACCCGCTTGGTGATGGTGGACAACAGCAGCTACACGGCGCTGTGCACGATCATGACCGATAGATCCAACAACCAGATCACCGGTTTTCACCCCGGTGCCATGGCCAATGCACATAAGAATCCGATTGCGCTTTCAGAGTCGACCAAGGGCGTGACGATCGGCATCATTGCGCCAGATGGCCGCGAAGCGATGTGGGATCACGCGCATCAATTCAAGGCCGCTGGCATTCCATTCGTGTTTGATCCTGGGCAGCAGCTGCCGGTCTTCAATGGTGAGGAGCATCGCGAACTGATTGGCTTGGCCGACTATGTGGCGGTGAACGACTATGAGGGCGCATTGTTGACCGAGAAAACGGGTTGGAGCTTGGCGCAGGTGTCGCGTCAAGTCAAGGGCTTGGTTGTCACCCTGGCTGATCAAGGCTGCGAGGTCTGGACGGACGGCAGCAAGGTCCATGTGCCCGGGGTGAAGGCAACGCAAGTGCTCGACCCCACCGGCTGCGGCGATGCTTTCCGCGCTGCCTTGTTGTATGGGTTGGAGCGCGGATGGAGCCTCGAGCGCTGCTGCGAGTTGGGCAATCAAGTTGGTGCGATCAAGATCGCGTCGCAAGGCGGGCAAAACTACTCGCTCGACAGAGCCGCGCTGAATTTGTAGAAGCTTCTTTCCCAGCCATTGACATGCGCGCTGTATTTGAACAACCCCGTTGGTATCAGCGCTTGCTGCCTTTGGTGCAGGGCTTTGACGGCCCGCTCTCCCTGGCAGTGCTGCTGCTTGCTTCGGCAGGCCTTTTGGTGATGTATTCCTCTGGGTTTGACCACGGCACACGCTTTGTTGATCACGGGCGCAATATGCTGATCGCCGGCACGATTTTGTTCATCGTGGCGCAGGTCTCGCCACAGCGGATCATGAGTTTTGCCGTACCAATTTATGTGGTCGGCGTGGCATTGTTGATTGCCGTGGCGATGTTTGGAATCACCAAAAAAGGCGCAACCCGCTGGATTAACTTGGGCATCACGATCCAACCCAGCGAAATCCTCAAGATTGGGCTGCCGCTCATGCTGGCTTGGTGGTTTCAAAAGCGGGAGGGGCAGTTGAGGCCGCTGGACTTTATAGTTGCTGCGGTTTTGCTGGCGATACCGGTGGGGCTGATCATGAAGCAGCCGGATTTGGGCACCGCACTATTGGTATTGTTTGCGGGGCTGGCCGTGATTTTTTTTGCAGGGCTTTCGTGGAAGTTGATCATTCCACCGGTGGTGATCGGGGCAATTGGGTTGGTGTTGATTGTGGTCTTTGGCGATCCGTTGTGTGCGGATGGGGTGGATTGGCGCGTTTTGCACGACTACCAGCGCCAACGTGTTTGTACGTTGCTAGACCCAACGCGCGACCCGCTGGGCAAAGGCTTTCATATTATTCAGGGGATGATCGCCATCGGCTCGGGCGGTTTGTTCGGCAAGGGATTCATGCAGGGCACGCAAACCCATTTGGAATTCATCCCTGAACGAACGACGGACTTCATCTTTGCGGCGTTTTCTGAAGAGTTTGGATTGCTGGGCAACCTGCTGTTGATCGCCGGGTTTATCTTCTTGATCCTGCGGGGGCTGACGATCGCACTGGAGGCGCCGACACTGTTTTCTCGCTTGCTGGCCGGCGCAGTCACCACGATTTTCTTCACCTATTCGTTTGTGAACATGGGCATGGTCAGTGGCATCTTGCCGGTGGTGGGCGTGCCGCTACCCTTTATCAGCTACGGCGGCACAGCCATGGTGACACTTGGCTTGGGCTTGGGTATTTTGATGTCGATTGCAAAGTCCAAGCGGCTGATGCAAACTTAAACGCTCAGGCATGAACAAAACGGTCAGCATCATCGGCGTGGGCAATATGGGCGCCGGTATGGCGCTGAACCTGCTGTCGCGCGGCTATCAGGTGTACGTGCGTGATCTCGATGCCGCCAAAGAGTCATTTTTGGAGGAAAAAGGAGCGCTGCGCCTTTATCATCCTGCGCAGAGCGCTATATATTCAATAACAACTATCGTCGCAGTTGTGGATGCGCAGCAAACGCAAGATGTGCTGTTTGGCCCGCAAGGCTTGCTGCAGGCCAGCCAGCAAGAGCTTCGCAATCACACCGTGATTCTCTGCCCGACCATTGCGCCGCAAGAGGTTGAGCAGCTTGCGAGTCGGTTGGCGGAGCAGGGCGTGGCCACCATCGATGCGCCGATGTCTGGTGGCCCTGCGCGCGCACGTGATGGCAGCATGAGTCTGATGGTTGCCTGCGACGAGGCAGTTTTTGCACAGCATCAGATCTTGTTGCGCGATTTGTCGTCTAAGTTGTTTCAGATCAGCACCCGCCCTGGCGATGGCGCGCGTACGAAGTTGGTGAACAACCTGCTTGCCGCGATCAACCTCACAGGTGCTGCCGAGGCGATCGCCATGGCTCAGCGATTGGGGCTCGATCCCAGTCGCACGCTGGATGTGATCGAGCAGTCGAGCGGTCAGAGCTGGATCGGTTCGGAGCGGATGCGCCGTGCTCTGGCTGGCCAGACGCATCCGCCGGCGGCGCACATGAGTTTGCTGGCCAAAGATACGCGACTGGCCATGCAAGCCGCGCACGACGCTGGATGCGCAAATCCTTTGGGCGAGGTGGCAACCGGTCTGTTTGCTAAAGCATTGGCTAGCGGCATGCGCGATTTAGACGATGCCCACATGCTGGATTTGCTCCAGCGCCCGTAGATCGCCCTGCAAAGCTTACTTGCGCTGCCAAACCGCAGCAAAGAAACCGTCTGTGCTGTGCGTCTGTGGCCATAGACGCAAATAAAGTGCGGGGGCTTCGCTGGTGCCGCTGCACAAGCTGTCGGCCTTATCGATTTTCTGCGCGGTCAGCAATTCGCCCACCTGCATCGGTAAGAAATCGGGATTCGCTGCGCCGAAGGCCTCAGCAATAGCTTCGTTTTCTTCGCGCAAAAGACTGCAGGTGGCGTAGACCAAACGCCCGCCGCTTTTAACGAGTCGCGCTGCGCTTTGCAAAATCTTGGCTTGCAAAATGGCTAATTCGGCCACATCCGTGTCTTTTTGCCGCCATTTCAAATCAGGGTTGCGGCGCAGGGTTCCTAGGCCGCTGCAAGGCGCGTCGACCAACACGCGATCAATCTTGCCAGCGAGGCGCTTGATACGATCGTCACGCTCATGGGCAATCGCCACGGGATGCACATTTGACAGACCGCTGCGTGCCAAGCGCGGCTTCATCCCATCAAGGCGATGGCCGGAGGTGTCAAAAGCATAAAGTCGGCCCGTATTCTTCATCATGGCGCCCAGCGCCAGTGTTTTGCCGCCCGCGCCTGCGCAAAAATCGACCACCATCTCGCCGCGCTTGGCGCCCGTCAGCAGAGCCAATAATTGTGAGCCTTCGTCTTGAACCTCGACCAAGCCTTGTTTGAAGATCGGTAGTTCGTTCAACGCGGGCTTGCCTGCAATCCGTAAGCCCCAAGGGGAGAATGGAGTTGCTATTGATTTAATAGCGTTCTGCGCAAGCTCTGTTTGAGCTTCTTCGCGATTTGATTTAAAAATATTGGTGCGAAGATCAAGCGGAGCGGCTTCATTGATGGCTCGTACCAAGGGCCAAAACTGATCGCCCAGTTGCTCTTTGAGTTTGGAAGCCATCCACTCGGGCAGGTTGTGTTTGTGTGGCTCAAGAAGCCCTTGGCCGCTTTTGATCTGCGCGTCACAGGTGTCTACCCAGTCCTGCTCCTGGGGTGTTAGCGCCGCTTTAAGGTAATCCCGCGGCGCTGTGAAAGCCAAGATGGCGAGCCGACGGGACAGCGGCCCCATACCCTTGGCCGTGATTTGCGGAGCGCTTCGCGCCATGAATTCGTACAGGAGGCGATGGCGGAGCACCCGATAGGCGGTCTCGGCCAGCGTTGCTCGCTCGCGTTGGCCGATGCGGTGTTCACGAAAAAAGCGCGAGAGAACGCTGTCAGCCGGATGCTCAAAGCGCATAACCTGCGCGACAAGTTCGCTACAGGCTTCTAATAATTGTTGGGGGTGCATGGGCCGTATTGTCCCATCTCTCGATGTGTTGCCCGGATAATCGCAGTATGAGCACCGAGACCATGCCACCCCTGATCATCACCCCGCCCGGACGCTACCGCCATTACAAAGGCATGGAGTATGACGTCGTGGGCACTGTGCGCCACAGCGAAACGCTGGAGCCACTCACGCTGTATCGCGCGCTTTACGGCGAACACGGCTTATGGGTGCGGCCAGCGGCGATGTTTAACGAAGACGTGGTGATCGATGGCGTCCAACAACCAAGATTCAGGAAAATAGCATGAGCAAAAAGGGCGATTTATTAGTTCCCATTCAGATTGACGATGAGCTATTTGATGAAGTGATTCACGCTAGCGCATTACTGAATTTAGCCAGCGGAGAAATCACGCGCGTGGAGTATCAAGACTACGACGAAGGCACCAGTGGCCTGCCCTGGGAAAGCGAGGAATACGACTTTTCCTGCGGCAAGCTCAGTAACGGTGGCAAAGATGTGGAATTTTCTATCCAAGTCAACAAAACCACCGGACAGTATTCAGTCAGTGCCACTGAACTGCTGGAAATCAAGCAAAAAGCGGCGGCGCTGTTTTCTGGCGTGACGAACCAATAGCGCCCTGCTAGACGATGCCTCGCACGCCGCGCTAAGTGATTTATCGCATCCTGACCCCGCCAATACTGCGCAAATCGCTATCTTATTGATAGCAACTTGGTTTTGACCGCCTGCGGATAAATCAGATGCTCTTGCGTGAGCACGCGTGCGGCGAGCGCGTCAGCCGTATCGCCGGGCAGCACGGGCACCGCAGCCTGAGCCAAGATCGGGCCATGATCGAGTTCGGTCGTCACCTCATGCACCGTCGCGCCAGCCACCTTGCAACCTGCCTCAATGGCGCGCGCATGGGTGTGCAGACCTGGGAACGCCGGTAGCAAAGACGGATGAATGTTGATCAAACTTCCCGCAAAACGATTGACGAAGCCCGGCGTGAGAATGCGCATAAAACCAGCGAGCAGCACGAGGCTGGGGCAAAACTCTTCAACGCATGCCGCCAAAGCCTCATCGAATGCTTCGCGGCTTGAAAAGGCTTTGTGATCCAACACGCGCGTAGAAATGCCTTGCGCAGCGGCGAACTGCAGTCCCTTGGCATCGGCTTTGTTACTGATGACCGCCGCAACCCGCGCGCCCAGCGACTGCTCCCAGCCTTCTTTTTGGGCGGTTTTCAGGATGGCCGCCATGTTGGAGCCACCGCCTGAAATGAGGATCACGATGTTTTTCATATTTCCTGCATTATCCTCAAGCCCATGAAGACTCTGACACCGATTGAAGCCCGCGTGCTGGCCACCTTAATGGAAAAAGCCCGCACCGTGCCCGACAGCTATCCCCTGTCGCTCAATGCCCTTGTGCTGGGGTGCAACCAAAAAA
>JANPAK010000001.1:0-3372 GCA_031429925.1 Variovorax sp. | reverse complement strand
GTTCGGTTTGAATGAAACGCGAGTCGCCAACGTGATTGGCAAGCCATGCTTAGGCCATCACGCCTAAAACGCATGGGTGTTGACCCTTGCACCCTCGCGCAAAGCGTCAAACCTCAAGCCACTCTTTGCGGATGTAGGTGTCTGCCTTCAGCGCCTCGGGCGAGCCCTGAAACACGATGCTTCCATGCCCCATGACGAAGCAACGGTCTGAAATGGCCATGGCGATGGTGAGTTTTTGCTCGATCAGCAAGACGGAAACGCCGCGTTTTTTAAGCGCTTTCAGGTATTCGCCCACAAGCTCGACAATCTTTGGCGCTAGGCCTTCCGTGGGCTCATCGATGATGATCAAGTCTGGATCGCCCATCAAGGTGCGGCAAAGGGTCAGCATTTGCTGCTCGCCGCCGCTCATCACGCCGGCTTCGGTATGCTGGCGCTCTTTCAGGCGGGGGAACATGTTGTACATATCGTCAAAGCCCCAGCGCGGGTTTTTCGCACCGTGTTTTTGACCGAGCAGCAGATTTTGATGCACGGTGAGCGTGGGGAAAATATCTCGGTTTTCAGGCACATAGCCTATACCCAGATGCGCCACTTCAAAGGCCTTCTTGCCAACAATCTCTTGATTGCGCCAGATCATCGAGCCTGTGCAGTCGACCAAACCCATGATGGCCTTGGCCGTTGTGCTGCGGCCGGAGCCGTTGCGCCCTAAGAGCGCCACAATCTCGCCTTCGCCCACTTCGAGGCTCACGCCATGTAGCACATGGCTTTTGCCATAGTAGCCGTGCAAATTATCAATTTTTAGCAATGACGTGCTCATTTCAATGTCCTCCTGCTTGGCCGTCGGCCACAGGTGAGCCCAGATACGCTTCTTGCACCTTGGCATTCGCGCGCACAGCGTCTGGCGTGTCAAACGCCAGCACCTCGCCATACACCACCACGGCAATTTTGTCGGCTAAGCCAAATACCACGCCCATATCGTGCTCCACCGTGAGCAGTGTTTTGCCCTCGGTCACTTCGCGGATCAGTTTGATGAAGCGAGTGGTCTCGGTTTTGCTCATGCCCGCGGTAGGCTCATCGAGCAAGATCACCTCGGCACCGCCAGCAATCGTGATGCCGATCTCCAAGGCCCGTTGCTCAGCGTACGTTAGGTTCATCCCCAGCACGTCGCGCTTTTTATCGAGCTTGATCATCTGCATCAGTTGCTCGGCCCGCTCATTGGCATCATCTAAATCGGCCAGGAATGTCCAGAAAGAATACTTGTAGCCCAAGCTCCAGAGCACGCCGCAGCGCAGATTTTCAAACACGCTGAGCTTCGGAAAGATGTTGGTGATCTGGAAGCTGCGCGATAGCCCCATACGGTTGATCTCAAACGGCTTCTTGCCATTGATGCGCTGGCCCTTGAGCAATATGTCGCCGCTGCTGGGCTCAAAGCGACCAGAGATCAGGTTAAAAAGCGTAGATTTGCCTGCACCATTGGGCCCAATTACGGCTATGCGCTCCCCCGCGTTCACGGCAAGGTTCACACCGCGAATGATTTCGGTCTTACCGAAACTTTTGCGCAGGTCTTTGAGTTCGAGGATGGGGCTCATTGCAGGGCCTCCCGACGTTTGATTTCTCGCTCAATATCCTCTTGGATTTGGCTCCATTCCTTGGCGAACTGACGTCGTGCGACCTCAAATAGGCCTAGGCCAGTGATCAAAACAAAACCCGCGCCAAACCAACTGTTAAGGCCTTTGGCATCCAGCGGCATGCCCAAGAAATTAAGCTTGCTTCCCAAAGCCACATTGAGCTGCAGGTGATAGAGCATTTCAATCATGGCACCAGCTCCAGCGAGCACGATCAGGGCGCAAATGGTCAGCCCGAGATAGCTCACCCAAAGTTTTCGCAAGAAACCGAAGGCGGCAACTCGCAAATTCATCATGATCAGGGAAGCAATGCCGCCTGGCGCATACATGACCATGAACAGGAAGATCAAGCCCAGATAGAGCAGCCAGGCCTTTGTGAACTCAGAAAGCAACACAAAAGCCAGCACCATCAATATGCCACCAATGATGGGGCCAAAGAAGAAGGTTGCACCGCCAAGGAAAGTGAATAGCAAATACCCGCCTGAGCGCGCAGCACCGACGACTTCTGCAGTAACGATCTCAAACAAAATAGAGCCCAAGCCGCCCGCAATACCCGCGAAAAAGCCCGAAATGATGAATGCGATATAGCGTACCCGCTGCGTGTTGTAGCCCACAAATTCCACGCGCTCCGGGTTATCACGCACTGCGTTGAGCATTCGCCCGAGCGGTGTGCGGGTGAACGCGAACATTAAGGCCACACAGACGAAGGTGTAGATGGCGATGAGGTAATACACTTGGATGGCAGGGCCGTAGGTGAGGCCGAAAAAGGACTGCCCAAACACCCGATTGGCAGAAACGCCAGCCTCGCCGCCAAAAAATTCGGAGAACATCAAAGACATGGCAAACACCAATTCAGCCATACCGAGGGTGATCATGGCGAACGGTGTGCCAGCCTTTTTGGTGGTGACATAGCCAAACAAAACTGCAAAAAACACGCCCGCCAAGCCACCAATGATGGGAATCAAGCTCACTGGAATGGGCATGGTGCCGCCGGACGCCATGTTCAGCGCATGGATCGCCACATAGGAGCCCAAGCCGGTATAGACCGCGTGCCCGAAGCTGAGCATGCCGCCTTGCCCCAACAACATGTTGAAGGACAAGCACGCGATGATGGCAATACCCATTTGCGCCAGCATCGTGATGCTAAGGCCGCTGGTAAAGATTTGAGGCGCAACAATCATCACCAAGGCAAACAAGCCCCAGACCAGAATGCGCCCAATATTAAGGGGTTTGAATTCGTAATAAGCTTTGCTCATGATCAGCCCTCCCTCGTGCCAAGCAGACCTTTGGGTCGGAAGATCAAGATCAACACCAAGAACAGATACGGCAAGATCGGCGCAACTTGGGATATGGTGAGCTTAAGAAGAGAGTTATTCTTGGCGGCGTCAGACAATTGCAACCCCAAGTCTTGAGCGACCGTGACGAGCGAGGTATCAAAAGCCACCGCAAAGGTTTGAATGACGCCGATCAGAACGGACGCTAAAAACGCGCCCGAGAGCGAGCCCATGCCCCCCACTACAACGACAACGAAAATCACAGAGCCCACAGCGGCTGCCATGGCCGGCTCAGTGACGAAGGTGCTGCCGCCAATCACGCCCGCAAGACCAGCCAACGCCGCACCTGCGCCAAACACCATCATCAGCACGCGCGGCACGTTGTGCCCCAGCGCCTCCACCGTATCGGGGTGCGTGAGTGAGGCTTGAATCACCAAGCCTATGCGGGTGCGCGTGAGCAGCAGCCACACCGCCAC